>NZ_JALKVM010000188.1:0-2330 GCF_057440575.1 Johannesbaptistia floridana | reverse complement strand
TAAGCGCGATCGCATTAATTCTTTAACTCATTACTTCAAAACTTCAAAACTCATTCTCATTACTCAAAACTCATTACTCAAAACTCATTACTTCAAAACTCATTACTTCAAAACTCATTACTCAACCCCCACCAGTAACATTAGGTATAGATGCTTTGGTGTGAGTTATAGCTTTCTGTTTAAAGTTTTCGTAGATATTCTCTAATTGCCTCAATGCCCTCTTCGCAAACCTCTTGAGGGGGACTTTCTAGGGGATTCCAACTTAAATTAAGGTTTGTTAAATTAGTCAGTTGACTAAATTCCGACGGGAGACTACTCAGTTGATTATTAATTAAATCAAGGTTTGTTAAATTAGTAAGTTGACTAAATTCCGACCGCAAACTGCTGAGTTGATTCCAACCTAAATCAAGTTTGATTAAATTAGTCAGTTGACTAAATTCCGACGGGAGACTGGTGAGTTGATTCCAACATAAATCCAGGGTAGTTAAATTAGTAAGTTGACCAAATTCTGACGGGAGACTACTCAGTTGATTACTTGCTAAATCAAGGGAGGTTAAATTAGTAAGTTGACCAAATTCTGACGGGAGACTACTCAGTTGATTCGTACTTAAATTAAGGGTAGTTAAATTAGTAAGCTGACCCAATTTTGACGACAAACTGTTCAGGTTATTCCAACTTAAATTAAGGGTAGTTAAATTAGTAATCTGACTAAATTCTGACGGGAGACTACTCAGTTGATTCTTACTTAAATCAAGGGTAGTTAAATTAGTAAGCTGACTAAATTCTGACGGGAGACTACTCAGTTGATTCCAACTTAAATCAAGTCTGGTTAAATTAGTCAGTTTACTAAATTCCGACGGGAGACTACTCAGTTGATTCCTATTTAAATTAAGATAAGTTAAGTTTTTTAGTTGACTAAATTCTGACGGGAGACTACTTAGTTGATTATTACTTAAATCAAGGTAAATTAAGTTCCTTAGTTGACCAAATTCCCACAGGAGACTACTTAGTTGATTTCTACTTAAATCAAGGGTAGTTAAATTAGTCAGTTTACTAAATTCCGACGGCAAACTGCTGAGTTGATTGCCACTTAAATTAAGGTAGGTTAAATTAGTCAGTTTACTAAATTCTAATGGCAGACTACTTAGTTGATTTCTACTTAAATGTAGTTTGGTTAAATTAGTTAGTTGAGTAAATTTCTGCGGGAGATTGCTCAGTTGATTAACACATAAATCAAGTCTGGTTAAATTAGTCAGTTTACTAAATTCTGACGGCAGATTATTGAGTTGATTACCACTTAAATTAAGGGAGGTTAAATTAGTCAGTTGACTAAATTCTGAGGGCAGACTACTCAGTTGATTGCTACTTAAATTAAGGGTGGTTAAATTAGTCAGTTTACTAAATTCTGACGGCAGACTACTCAGTTGATTACCACTTAAATCAAGGGTGGTTAAATTAGTCAGTTTACTAAATTCTGACGGCAGACTACTGAGTTGATTACCACTTAAATTAAGGGAGGTTAAATTAGTCAGTTGAGTCAACTCTGATGGTAGATTGCTCAGTTGATTCCAACTTAAATCAAGGGTAGTTAAATTAGTCAGTTGATTAAATTCTTCTGGCAGACTGCTTAGTTGATTACTTGCTAAATCAAGGGTGGTTAAATTAGTCAGTTGAGTCAACTCTGATGGTAGATTGCTCAGTTGACTCCAACTTAAATCAATACCTAGTCTTTCCCATGATTCAAAAAAGTTTAGAGAGGATTTAAAGTTTTCTTGCCATCGAATTCCTAAGTAATTTAATAGAGGTAAAAGTAATTTTAAGTTCTCAATTTGTCTAAATTCTAAAACTGAACCAAATAGATGTAATTCTTTTAAATTAGTTAACTGACTCAAGGCTTGAGGAATGTTTTGAATTGGATACCAATTGAGATTTAGTATTTTTAACTCAGTTAATTCATAGACTTCCGAAGGAATTTCATTAACTATATTATATTCAATAGAAAATTGCTTATTGAGATTGTTAACACTAAAATCTAGTTCAGTGAGCTTCTGTTGCTTTGCGTTTTGGATTATACACTGAATCCACTCAGGAGTTGACATGAGGCTTAGATAAGTAACTATAATACGATTATATCAATTTTTTGATTATTCTCTTAATCTCACATCTTTCACTAGTACTTATGTACTGGTAGAAGAGGTGATCCAACCTACAATGTCTACGCACTGAGATAATTCGGTGCGTTAAGGGCTTCGCCCTAACACACCCTACAACTATTCCCCTATTAGCGGCAATAGAGGCTAAAATCTTAAAAAACGAGTTATATCCCCAAC
>NZ_JALKVM010000187.1:0-16381 GCF_057440575.1 Johannesbaptistia floridana | reverse complement strand
TCTTACTCAATTATACCAAACTACCTGAAGTCTCACATTTTTTGCGACGGAACCAAAAATTGCGCTTTGGAACAAAGTATTTTGTTTCTCTTGTTCTTCTTTTTTAGTTTTTCTCATTGAATTACCTATTTCATATTAGTGGTTAAACTACATAATACTTAGTACATTAGGATCTTGTCAAGTGAAACGTAAACTTTTTTGAAGCCAATTTAAAGTATGAGTAAATGATCTAACTTCTTTCAACATGGACAAAAGGCGATGGCTCATCGGGGAGAAAACGAAATACATCAATTCCATAGATAGGCGTTTCACTCTTCCACCTTTCCTTCTCCGTTTCAATCAAGATACAAAGACATTCTTTATCCTCTTCGTTCAATGTTTGATATATCAGAATTAAAGTATCAGCTTTGGTAGTTTTAATAATCTCTGTAATTAACTTTTGGCAATCTTCTTTCTGATATTTCAAGAAGATTATCCCTATAAATCCTCTTTCTTGTTCCTCTTTGTACGTAACTAAGTATTCTAGGGAATCAGTATTCACTCCTGATTCCGTTATCACTTTCATCGTGTGGTCATTAGACCATTCTTCAGCCTCTTCTGTGGGTAACCTGAAGAAAGCTCTTGTCTGATAACAGCCTTCTTGTTCTAGTTCTTCTTTTATTTCATTCCAAAAGCGATCGCTTATTAATTTGTAGAGGTTGTTCTCAAGTTCCATAATTTTATTACCATGTAATTAGGGTTAAACGTGTAGGGAAAAAATAAGTAATAAGTAAAGTTAAGTCCTTACTTATTACTTTTTGGTTATTGATTAAAATTCGTAAAGTTCATCTAGAACATGGGGGTCTTCGATGCTGGTTTCCCAAAGACTAAAGATTTTGTAAGCTCCAACATCGATAACCTTTGATAAAGCTTCTTTAACCTTTTCAAGAGTTATTTCTGGCACTTTAACCTCGACAACCCTTTCATCTTCTGGAACTGCATATCCATCTTGTTCCTCTAATTCATGGCTGATTATATGCACTGACGCACTAATATAATCAGATGGTTGTTCCAAGGCTGCTATTTGAAGGTTCTGTTGCAAAGAGTTATGAAGTATACAAGATTTCCATGTATCTTGCTTTCATACCGCAGCAACATCAAAAAGTGATTCAATAAATTCTTTTTGAGCTACACTATCCCTATGATCAACACCATCAACTTGACCTTTGTTAATCGCGTGCATAATTTCAATTCCTCTGATGGTTCGCCACGCTGTATAGAACGACTTGTAACCCAGGGAAGCATTTGTTATTTTCTTGACCGCTCGATGGTCTTGTTCAATCTTATTATTAAGATATTTCACTCGTCTCAATTCACTATTTGGATCCAGAGTCCCTTCTTTCTTCAGGTCTTCTACGGCTGGTGGATAAGCTTTATCTAAATCTGTATTAATTACTCTCGGTTGCATACTGTGACTATTTTTGAGGACTTTCTCAAAGAATCTTTTTGCGGCCTTTCCATTCCGTCTGGCACTCAACATAAAATCTAAAGTATTACCATTGCTATCGATAGCACGATATAAATATTTACATTTCCCTTTGACCTTAATATAGGTTTCATCAACACGCCATGAATCGTTAGTTGGTTTGAGATAACGACGAGTTCGCTTATCAATTTCTGGTGCGTAGGTATGAACCCAACGACATATAGTTGAGTGGTTAACTGATAAACCCCTTTCTAACATCATCTCTGACAAATCCCTATAGCTTAAAGGATAGCGAAGATACCAACGCACATTAAGTAAGATTATTTCTTTTTGGAAATGGCGCCATTTGAAGGGTTGTTTGGGATTCATCAATTATGTTAAATAAAGCAGTAACGTTTCTATATTTTTACATATTACGAGCACGACTTATATTTTTTGTAACAGAACCGATCATTTTATGGGGGGTGAACGGTTACATTTTGGTCAATTACTGTGTATAATGCTAAAAAATTTATGGAAAAATATGTTACAGATTTATACTTTTATTCAGGGATTTTTTACAACAAGTCTAGAACCAAAAATAGCAAAGTTGTTACAGTGGTTGTTTTTTAATATCGGAATCGCTTTTATACCAATAATATTTACTTATATGATTATATATATGACAACTGACGCTGAAGAAATACCAGGTTTTCTTGAATCACTTCCTGCTAAAGAAATATTAATTTTATCGGTAGCACTTTATGGAGAATCGATCAGTGAGCTTTTTAATAATACTTCAATAGGTAAAATATTAACTTATGTTATAGGAGGAATTACTTTAATTTGTACTATTCTTGCTAGTTCCTTGTTTGTATGTATTCCTGACATTATAACAGAAGAACAGGCTTTAAATTCATCGGAAGTTTTTTTCATCACTGCTTTTGTAATAGGTATCATTTGTAAAATTTCAGGAAATTAATTATGAATAAAAAGTTTATTTATTTATTTTCTATAAAAATATCAAAACTAGAAGAAAATTATAATTTAGTAACAAATTTTTTTAATTCAACAAGCTATATACTTTTAGGAATTTCCATTGTTTGTTTAGTAATTGTTTTGTTTAAAAAAGCTAAATTAGTTAATATTATAAAGCATACAATGAGAAATTAAACTAGATTTTAGTTGTGTCGCAAAAAATGGGTGATGCACAAAATCTGTGGGGCACCTGAAGGAAAAGTGTCAGGACTGAAAACAAGTTTTTTGTCTGTACCGAGATTACTAGTATACTAAACTCAAGTACTGATTTCCCCTATAGCTTTTTAACAATGGATTGTCCACACTATTGCTCAATTAATACCGTTGCTCTCAAACACACTACCAGCATCGGCTATTCCATACATCGTATGGAGAGACTGTTGTAGAACTTTCAATGAGCGAACCGCAACTCCATTTAACTTTATCGAAGTTCCTACAGATATTTTGTTTGAGGTTCTTTTATGTAGATGCCGTAACACAATGAGTTACTAAGATTAAATTGTCAATTATCGTTCTGTCTCAAAGGCGAACCCCGCACGTGATCGCTTTAGATGATAAATAGAAATTAGTTACTATTGCTACCAATTGACATTGTATGTGAGTAGAAAACGATTGTAACCAATCAGCAAATTCTAACCAGCCTTCTTCGTGAATAATTCTGATAACTGTTTTGACTACACATTCCACATCAAATTCTAGAAACTTTGCTAGAAGTTCATCTGACTCTAAATCTAAATTATTAGTTTTTCTATTATTAGTACTAAGTAGGGTTTCTAATAATTTTTTCAATCCTCTCCAATTACCTAATGGAGACTCTTTGAGTATTTGAGATACTCTGCCTTGACTAACTCCCAAAGCAAGTGCGATCGCGCCTTGAGTAACCTTCTCTCCCAACTTAGTTAACTGCTGTGAAATTTGCCAAATCTTCCAACGGTTTTGTTGCTGTTGTGTTCCTGCGAATGGAGTCCAACTGAATCCATCGGAAACTCTATGAGTTATGCCAATATCACCAAGGAAATCAGAGTTAATATTTGAACCAACCAAATAAATAGTAAATTGCTGATAGAGATAATGATGATGTCTAGCACGTCCAATTAATTGTAAATACTCTGATTCAGTTAATTGTTGATAATACTCATCAAATCCCTGAGTAGTTCCATGTAAAATTAAATATTCGTCCAGTGCAGCACCCACATTGATATTGGGGGATCCAAAAGCTGCAATAGCTTGTTTGCCTTTTAATTCATTAGTGCCACGATTATGAGCAAACCACCAGCCGTCAAGTTTAAGGTTGTTCTGCCATTTCTTCAATCCCAACACAACAAAATAATTCTGTGAAAAATGCGGGTTAAAAATTACATTTTTAGTATACTTAATAGTGTAGGACGAAAAGCCAATTTGACAGATTTCTATAAAATCATGTTTTTTGAATTATTAGCTAGTTGTATGATACAAACAGAAACGGGTGAAGTTATCAATTTAGATATTTGTGGTCAACAACAAGACACCCAATATAATCAACAGCAACCTTCTACTCCTAATCAACAAACAGAATCAACAAGCGATTACACATTAATTAACCGTGCTATGAGCTTAGCACCTTTTCAAGTACCTCAAGCTTGCTTAGGAAGTCAATATTTAGCAGATGACCTCATCGACACATGGGTTTCTGGTTATGAGGCTCAAAATGAACCCAATAATTATATATATAGAGATGCTAGACAAATACATAAACAGTGTAGAGATCATGGCAAGTTGTATGGCAAGTTGTATGGCTATGATCAAGATTTATTAAACAACATAGAAGAATGGACTCAAGTCGTACAAAAAGCCAAACAGGACTATGGGCGTAATAAGTTTAAATTACCTATTGAGTTTCAGAAACAAGCTTTAGACGATGTACAACAAAAAGTTATTAATTTACAAACTATAATTAATAGAAGATAGATAAACTAGTTTAAGTTTAATTAGCGATCGCTCGTTCCGAATCTCAATCACCACAAGCTTTTTAACCACCCTGTAACCCCCGTCAGATTCAAGTTCCTTACGCTCTGATGGTGTCATTGGTGTTATACGGTTCTGTTGCAAAAAATATAAGTAGCGCTAGTAATATGTTACTATATAGGAGCGTGAACGAAAGTGTCAGGACTGAGAACAAGTTTTTTGTCTGTACCAAGATTTCTGGTATACTAAACTCAAGTACTGATTTCCCCTATAGCTTTTTAACAATGGATTGTCCTCACTGTTCTTCAACTAATACTGTTTCTCTTAAACGTACTACTAATCTCGGCTATTTCATACATCGTTGTCGAGACTGTTGTAGAACTTTCAATGAGCGGACAGCAACTCCATTTAATTTTATCGAAGTTCCCACAGATATTTTGGAAAGAGGTTCTTTTATGTAGATGCCGTTATAAAAGCAGCTTAAGCAAAAATAAAAATAAAAGGATCTTTAGTTAATTTTAGTAGATTTTTTAGAGCCCATTTCTGACACTTTCTTGCTTACATATTTATAATATAAATACTATAATTTTGAGGTAAGAAAAAGAAAAATCGATCTTTCTACTTTTTCTTTTTTATTGACCCAACATCCACACTTCCACGATATTCCACTCACGACACCGTACCATCCCTGAAAAGAAAGCGAAGCTAACATCCAGGTGGGAATCTGAGGAAACAACAATGTCAACTGTATAAAAACAATCAGAGTACCAAGAAGACTTATGTGCCCCGTCAAAATAACAAGGAACATCAAATTAGGATTCCAACCGTCCCAACCAACCACAGAGGGAAGATGACCTTGTGGGGAAGACATATTAAAAGTAAGTTTCCTACAGAATATATCTGAGTCTTCTCCAAACGCTATTTTGTTCCAGCCGACGCGATTGGCAAACTTTTTATATATCTGATAATCCGACTTTCCTAGAGTGCCTCCGCATTCGAGCCAGATTTGCTTCTGCACAGAAAAACCAAAACGACCGTTACTATGTTTTACCCATAATTCGTCTATTAATTTTAATTCTGAGGGGGGAAAATTGATACAAGTATTTCTAGTTAAAGTACCACTCAATTCTCTGTCCATGATACGCAGCATCAATTGTTTTGTTTCTTTGTCTGCTTCCTCCCATTTAAAATTCGCCAGTAAGTTGTCTAACTTACTATAATTTATTTCTCTTTGACTATTAAGCATTGTATTCATACTCATCATTATTGTGTACAAACTTTAGACACTGATTATCCTACAATTAAATAATTTTAGGTTCTGTTGCAAAGAGTTATGAAGGATACAAGATTTCTATGTATCTCGCGTAGTTTTAAGCAGCAGCAGCAAAAAGCGATTCAACTATCGCACAAAGCATGAGCTACACATCTGTGACCAAAACCATCAACTTGACCTTAGTTCATTAGCGATCGCGCATCTAATCCCCATTTCTCAAAACTACCCTTATTGGCTCGCCGTATTCGTTATAATCAAGAGTGTAATTGCTACTATTCATAACACGTGGCATAACTTCTTTCCTAAGTATTGGGTCAGATAGCCAAGCATTAAGTTCATCCACCTCCGATAAAGATTCTCTCTCTGTGGACTTACACTTACCCAGAGAAAAAGCGCTCTTTGACCAGTTTTTGATACTAGAAGGCACATTAGCAGCATCATTTGATTCTGTGTCTATTTCTTGATGATTTGATGTCTCTGGGTCATTTTCAGTGGGATTAGGAGAATTAGTTATTTCTGCATTGTCTTGGGGAGGTTCGGTTGGATTTAATTGGCATTGATTGAGGGTTTTTATTTGGCGATCGCTAATCAACCCTAAACTCTTTTCTTCTCGTCCAGGTTCGGGAATATCAGTAACAGGTCGCATCTCAGAGGGAAAGTCTTCCGTCAAAGCTCTTTGATGAGTCAGCAACTGCTCTTGTTCCTTTGGCTTAATCTGGATGCCATTATTCATCCTCATCGCAGCATTAGAGTATCTGGAGTGTTGTTCATCACGATATTGCTCCCAGGAGATAGCGATATTAGCCGGATGCTTTTTAAAATATCTCAGAACATCAGCCTTTTTCTTTGAGATATCACCCCCATAAGCCTTTTGCCAATCAGTTGCTAACCAAAGAACAAAGTTAGGGTCAAGTTTACCATCAATCTTCCAAGCACCATCAGGTATCCATGAGTTAAATGACTTGCTATATGACGGATTAGTTGTATGGTTTATAACTTTAACTTGCTCAGTAATTTCAATTTTATTTGATATGGCGGTGGTAGATTCTTCTTCAAGGTAATCCGTTGGTTCAGTCAAAGAATCTGTTTCTAGTTTATTCTTCTCAAAGTTAACTTGACTACCACAAACACTCTCAAATTCTAACTCAAAAATTTCTTCTTTTTCCCCAAAAGAAATATTATTAGAAGTCTTTAATTGTTGAATATCATTATTTATTAGTGTTTGATTTACCACTTGTGGATGACCCAGATGTGGAAAATCAACATCTGGTAAAGATTCTTTTGTGGTAAGGGTTATAGCTACTTTACTCTTTGGTTGGATAGTAGTAGATAGTTGGGAAGCTGCATGGGATGTGTGTGAGTTGATGACATCATGATTATCGTCAAGTTCCTTCTCAGAAATCTTAGCTTGTTCCTGGACGATAAAATTATTATTCTTGTCTGTGGGATAACTTGGTTGATGAGGAGCTTCATGAAGATTAACTACCCACTCCACAATTTGTCCGAACTCATTCCTAATTGTTGCCCTAACTAAATAACCTGCTTGCTGCAATTCTTTCAATCCTGACCTAAGAGATGTATGCCCATCCTGGAATACTTTTACTAAATGATTAAGGTGAACTCGCCAATTATCCGGCTTGGAGAGGAGGTAGGAAAATATACCCTTCGCCTTGGCAGTGAGATTAGGATTCTCAAGAAATCCCTTATCTATTATGGCGTAGGGATTATGTTTGTTGTGTTGAACTCTGAATGTCGTCATTGCTTATTACTAAAAAATTGACATAGGAATCCCCTGAGTAAGAGTGCTACTTCTTACTTCAAGGAGATATTAAAATTGAGCTAATAGGTGACTAGTCGGTGAAGAGAGTTTCACCGATGATAATTTGCCGGATACCTTCCTTATTGGCGAATTGCTTGTCTAACCAAGTCAGCATTTCTCTGGGAAGCTTCTTTGAGTTGATAAGCGATGGTTCAGATAACCACTGCTCTTCTTTAATACCGATTGATTCAAGCCACTTTCGGCAAGCTTTAGTATTCTTCCCGAAGCCATATCTCTTTGCTAGAGCGGTTATTCCGATGCCGTCAAACTGTGCGATCGCGTTACCCCACTCATCAACAGTTACAACGGTGGGAACTTCTTTGACTTGAGTGACAATCGCATCTGGTTTGCCTAATACCAGAGCTACCATTTCTGGGGAATGTAGAGTGGCGATCGCCTGGGTAGACATCAGCAATCTTTCTTGAGTTTCGGCTAGTTTTAGTTGCAGCTTCAACTTTTCTAGCTCGTTATCTTTAGCTTTCTCAATAGGAGATCGCCATCCAGTTATTTTTTGCATCCAACTACGAACGCCGATGGCAGCAAAAGCTTTATAGGCTAATTTAGCTTGCTGTGTACACCGCCGACCTGCATCAATAGCATAATATTCGACTATTAATGCTAAAGCTAAATCAGGAATGCCATTAATTGAAAAGTTGTCAGGGTCAAAGCCATGCTCTCTAAGCTTTTCAGCTAACTTGGATGGTTGAAAGTTGTCAGTCTTTAAGCTTTTGCTTAAGGCTTGTTGTGATATTTTTATCAACCTAGAAGCTCCCCGAATACTGCAATATCCAACTCCATCAGAATTGACTTTTAATTCTTTACGGATATCTTCGATAATTTCAGCTAAACTATTGTTCATAATAAAAAACCAATTTTTGTTTCCTTTTGTACTATTTGTAGAACAAAAGGATTTTTCTTTTGTAGAGAGATAATTTTTAGGCTGAATATTACGAGTTTTATGACAAATACGAAAAACTGGATGAAAATTTAAGTATTTTTTGTATACTCCAACAATGTGTATGGGGTAATTTCTTCATCCAAATTTTTGGCTAATTTATTTAAAGCACTACAAATCTGGTCGAAATACTCTCCGTCGATACGAGGCATCGTTTGAGCATTTCGTATATTTGAGATGGCGTTATTACTAACTCCTAACTCTTTAGCTAGATCAGTTCCTTTGATGTCGTATCTAGCCATTATTTCTTTAAGTTTCCACCTGATCAAAGTATAAGTCACAAAAATATACCCTACGCCTAAAATTTTAACTCTTATACTATATTAATGCACTTATCCCATTTAAGCTATAAAATTATAGAATAAACATAGAAAAATAATTGCTCAACATTGATTTATCACGTTAAAATAATATGTGAATCAGTTAAATAAATAACTGTCTCAAAAAAAAGGGAGCTATCGCCCCCTCTCAACAAAATCTTTATTCAAATATTTCCATGATGACACAATCCATAACAATTCAACCAACCAGTCAGGGTGCGACAACTTCTACTGCACCTGGCACTCAAAACAAAATCCGAAAAGTTCAAAACTGTAGGGAGTGCCCTTATTTCACAAACTACAACGAACAATTTGGACGTGGGTGGTGCCAAAAGAACAATTGCATGACGAAGGAACATTCTCTTCCCACCACAGACTGTGACGTAGAAACTCTCAACGTTCCAGATGACTATTTTAGTGTTTCAGTTCACCTAACGAGTAAAGCGATGGTGGAACAAGACGGTTATCCAGTGCCAGAAGATGACAAAGTGGTTGAAGTCAAAGTTTCTGAAGTGACTGTAGAGGAAATCAAAAAGCCTTTGTCAAGAATCATTGATGTAGAGGCATACAATATCTTCGCCTTCTGGCGAACGGAAATTGAAGACCCTCATGTTTACCAATTTTAATCAATAACCAATAAGTAATAAGTAAGCAATTAACTTTACTTATTACTTATTTTTTCATCCCTACACAGACAAACCCTATAAATATGGTACTAGAATTATGGAACTTGACAAAAACCTCTACAAATTAATATGCGATGACCTTTGGAGTGAAATCAAACAGGAATTAGAGCAGGAAAACTTGTATCATACAAGAGCCTTTTTCAGATTAGCCGAAGAAGCAGCAGCAGAATGGTCTAGCGAGCATACAATGGGAGTTACTGCTGAATCTGAAGTTAAAACCGAAACACTGGAATATTTAGTTACCTACAAAGAGGAACAAAACCGAGGATTTATCGGCATAATCTTCTTAAAGTATCACAAAGAAGATTGCCAGAAGTTGATTGCAGAGGTTATAGAAACAACCAAAGCTGATACTTTAATTCTGATTTATCAAACATGGAACGAAGAGAAAGAAGAATGTCTTTGTATCTTGATTGAAACGGAAAAAGAGCGTTGGAAGAGTGAGACTCCAATCTTAAGAATTGATAACTGTGCTTTTCTCCCCGATGAGCTATCGCGTTTTGTCCATGCCCAGAGATATTAAAGCATTTATCTAGATTTATGTGTGGCTTCGCCTATAGCTTTAAATGTTGTCGAATTGGCAACATTTTCTTCTCACTAAGGGAAAATTTAGTACAATAGTACTAGCAATAATTGACTAAAAAATCAATACACAAAAAAATATGTATACCTCAAACATAAAACCAATACTTCCAGATAATAAGTTAGAGCTTTACGAGCTTGTGGCGAGTGGGCAAACGATGGAAAAAAGAACGATCGCACTTACCAAGGCAGATTTACTAAAACCATTGCCCCCAGATTACCTTTCGGAGAAACCAGTGTTTACTAAAGGTAGAAAAAGTAATACCGTTTCCTATATTCCATGGAAAAATTGCTTGCTAATTCTTGATTATCTTTGCCCACATTATTACTACTGCGTATCAGAATCGCAACTAAACAATTTATGTGTGGTAAAAGGAACACTAACTATTTTCTGCACTGATGGGGAGTTAAGCTGCTACGCAGCTTGATAAGATAATATTAAAATAATAAAAAAATGCGCGCGTAGCGGCGATCGCTAAAAATATGCCAGCCAAAAACCATCTATCTCTTGAGCAAAAACAAATTTTACTTAAAGCATTAAAAGAAAGTGAAAATCCTTACATAAGGGAAAGAATTTTGATATTATTATTAATGAATGAAGGAAAAACTTATCAAGAAATAAGTAATTTTTTAGAAATAGCATACTCAACAGTAGCTTATTGGGCTGTTCATGGAGATCCCGATAATTTACAGAGTTTAAAAGATGGAAGAGAAAAAGGTAATTTTCGTAAAGTTACACAAAATTATGAAGATTTATTATTAACAATTATTGAAGAAGAACCTCTTAAATATGGCTATGAATTTGGCAGGTGGACAGCAGCTAGATTAGCAACACACCTAGAAAAAGAAACAGGAATTAAACTAAGTGGCTCTCAAGTTAGCCGTATATTGCAAAAAAAAAGTACGTTTACATTTGGGCAAAATATAGCCTAGAATCTAAACAAGATCCGGAAAAAAGAAAAGCATTTAAAGAAAAACTAGCCGAATATATAAATATAGCAAAAACAGAACCAAATAAGCTCCAAGTATGGTTTTGGGATGAAAGTGGATTTAGTTTACGGGTAATAAGAAGAAAAGGATGGGGTAAAAAAGGTAAAAGAAAAAAGGTAACAGGAGAAAGAAGTAAAGGAAGGGTAAATGTGATGGGAGGTTTACGCTACACAGACAAAAAAAGAATAAATTTTTTTATCAAAAAAGGAAATGGAGAAAGTTTTTATGAACAATTAAAAGCTTTAAATAATTTAATTAAAAAAGAATGGGTAGAACAAGGAAATAAGGTTGAAGACTTTAAGAAACATGGACCTCAAATATTAATTATTTTAGATAATGCTAGTTTTCACAAAAGAAAGGATATTATAAATAAAATAGAATCGGAATTATCTCAAATTAGACTAGAATTTTTACCGCCTTATAGTCCTGATTATAATTTAATTGAATTAGTATGGCATTCAGCCAAAGAATATATAGCTAATAAATTATTTGAATCAGTTGAAGAGTTAGAAAAGTTATTGCATAAGTTATTAAACGAAGACGGACTAATTATTAAGTGGGGGCGTAAAATTAAAAATAAAGGTAATGCTGTTTATTTGATTTAGCTGCGTAGCAGCTTAGTGGCAGAAGCCCTAGGGAGTGATAACCTAGATGATGTTGCTTATGGGGGAGCGATCGCAGATAGCAGCGCCCAAGCTCTAAGAAGATGTTTCTCTACTTTAGGGGGTGGGAGATTTTTGTACAATAGTCAAAGCCAAAGTACTGAAAGGGCTAAAAATCAGTCAGGGCAATATAATCGAAGAAATGAGACTAAGCCCACTTATAGTACTAAAAACAATACAACTAACATCCCTATCTGGAAGAATTGGAAATCTGAATCTGATGCGATTCTGTGGGGCAGGAATCAGTTGCCCGATAAACCAGTACAAGAACTGATGCAAAAATTCAAAAGTTTAACTGGTGAAAAGAAAGCAATCGATTGGGTAAATTGGGTTAATCAAGTTAAAGTAAAGTAAAATGTCAAGTACTAAAACAGGAATCGAATGGACGGATAAAACCTGGAATCCTAGTACAGGTTGTACAAAAGTTAGTCCAGGTTGTGCTAATTGTTATGCAGAAGCACTAACAAAAAGATTTACTAATAATTTCAAAAACGGATTTGAATTAACAACTTATCCAGAACGATTGAATATACCAAAAACTTGGAAAAAATCTAGTCGTATTTTTGTAAATTCTATGAGCGATTTATTTCATGAAGAAATCCCTTTAGAATTTTTACAAGCTGTCTTTAAAACAATGAATGAAACGCCTTGGCATACGTATCAAATTTTGACAAAAAGACCAGAAAGAATGTTAGAAGTAGCATCAAAAGTTAATTGGTCAAATAATATTTGGTTAGGAGTGTCCGTAGAAAGTCAAGATTATGTTTGGAGAGTAGATGAGTTACGAAAAATAGAAGTAAAAGTAAGATTTTTATCTTGTGAACCTTTACTTTCACCTCTCAAACTAAATTTAGAAAATATTCATTGGGTAATTGTAGGAGGAGAATCTGGACATAAAAGCAGACCAATTGAAACTGAGTGGGTAGAAGATATTCTCCAACAATGTCAATTGGCAAAAGTCCCTTTCTTCTTTAAGCAATGGGGCGGTGTACATTCTAAAGCAAAAGGAAGAATTTTAAATGGTCAAATTTGGTCAGAAATGCCTAGGGAAATATAACTTTTTTATCATTAGGTAATGTACTTTTTTTTAACCTTAAGATAGTCTAAAATAGTTTTAAGGTGTATAAATAGTTTTAGGTATAAATACGAATTCCTCTTTATCCTTTTGTTATAGTGGCAATTTTAGGCTATCTTTTATATTCTGGTGTTTTTAGTCTACCTGAATTCATTAAGTTTGAAAATTCTACACCTATATCTAATCAAGAGAATAGTCAATTAAGATTTTAGGGAATATCTGTAATTAGTTTAGGAGAAAAGAAAGTGTTAGAAACTATAAAAAAATTATTTAGTTTTCTTTTTGAAGAAGAAGAAGATTTTATTTTTGAATGTAGATTTACGGCTAGTTTTGTTATTTTGTCGAAACTATCTTCATCTCTGATTTGCTATGCTTCAGAAATTTTTAGTTTAGGTCCCACTGAGATACCGCACTACATTTGGTGGGAACAATTGGATTATCTGGAAAATATTGGTTATATATCTTCTAAAATTTTAGTTTCAGTTAATTCTAGTAAAAGCGTTTATTTTCTTACTAACTCTGGTCGTGGGTATCTTGATAAAAATAAAAATTTAGAGGAAGCACTAAAAAAAGATTTAGCGAAATTTAAAAATATAAAGTAAAAGTAAAGAAACAAATAAAGTATGTTAATTCATTTTAATTTTTATTAAAATACTAAGTATAATATATACAAAGATTTTCTGAAAAAAGAATAGTTCAAATCCTTGAGGGAGAGAGGAAAGTGAAAGGTCAATTACTAAAAAAATTATTTAGCGCGATCGCGAACGAAAATATGGAAGCGCTTAAGGAATTAACAGATACAATTATAGAAGAGGAAGAAAAAAAAGGACATACTGTTCTAGCGCAACAACTAGAAAATATCCTACAAAAAAAGTCAGGATTATCAAATAATAAAAATGAAAATAAATTGAAGGTGAGAAAAAGACAAGAAGCACAATGTGTGGTGGAGTTATCTAATTGTGAAAATTGGATAAAAAGGATATCGAGAGAAAAGTTGAGGCATCATATAATTATACAAAAAACAATAGAAACTCAACTAGAAAATATTGTGCGAGAATATGCGGCAAGAGATAGATTAGCACATAGTGGATTAAAGAATAAACAAAAAATATTGTTGTATGGCTATCCTGGTTGTGGAAAGACTCTAAGTGCGGAATGTTTAGCGTGGAATCTTGGTCTACCTTTACTTAAAATTGATTTTAATCATATACTATTAAGTGGTGAAAAAGAAAGAGATAGTAACCTAGAAATAGTATTTGAAGAAGCATCAAAAGAGCAGTGTGTGTTGTTTTTTGATGAGTGTGAATTAAGAGAAAATAAAGTAGAAGAAATCAATGAACTAGTCAATACTATTTTAAAAATATTTGAAGAGTATAAACTAGATTCTGTAATTTTGTTAGTATCAATTAACATAAAGGAAAGTTTAGAAATATATTCGATGTCATCATCCAGAAATTTTGATGAGATTATCGAAATTCCCAAACCTGAAGAAGCAGAAATTAAAACGATACTAGTTCAAACATGCTTTAATTCAGGATTAAAAGTAGATAATATTAATTGGGAAAAAGTGCTAGAACAACTGAAAGGTTTTTCTGTGGCTCAAGTAATTAAAGTGGCCGAAAATGTAGCAAAAAAGGCGATTCTAGATAGAGAAAATTTGGTAATTGATTTGAAAACTGGAAGTATTGGATAAGTCAATTGAAGGAAATATGAATAAAAATAAAATACAAAATCCGTACACGATTGGGGAATCTGTTGAAGAAGGTTTTGTAGGTAGAAAAAACATTATTTGTCAGCTAAAAGAAATTTGGATGAGAAATGAAAAAACAGTTGTTTTGTGCGGAGAGCGACGTATGGGTAAAACCTCTATCCTACGAAATGCTACTAAGAACCTTGGGGCGGAGGTCCAGGTTGTGTATATTAACTTACAGCGATTAGGGGCAATTTCTCAGGGGCTTGGGGAAGTATTGATGGCAATTAGCGATGAAATTGCTGAGGCACTAGAGATAAAGCGCCCTGATGATGAGGAATTATTGCGCCTCCCTACACGTACTTTTGAACGCTTTCTTTTTGAGGCGGTTAAAACTCTCGACTCAAAAAGATTGGTTATCGCCTTAGATGAATTTGAAACTATCGAGGATTTGATTGAATCGGGAAAGATCCCACCAGATTTTATGGGAGTTTTGCGCGGATGGGTGCAAATGAATTCAAAAGTAGCTTTTGCTTTTGCCGGACTACACACTTTAGAAGAAATGAATCAAGACTACTTTAATTCCTTTTTTGGCAGCGTGATTCCCATTCGGGTTAGCTTTCTCGACGATGCCTCCACCTATCAAATTCTTGCCAATCCTAACAATGAGTTTTCCCTTGACTATACTAGAGAAGCCTTAGAGGCAATTTATACGCTTACCTCCGGTCAACCCTATTTAGTTCAATTAATTGGTTTCCAGCTAGTGCGCCTTTATAATGACCAAGTATTTGAACAAGGATGCTCCCGGAATTCAGTTTTCACCCTAACGGATTTAGAAACAGTAATTAATGACTCGAAATTTTTCCGCCAAGGACGTTACTATTTTGAGGGGGTATGGAAACAGGCAGAACAAAACGAACCAAGCCAACAGACTATTTTAAAAGTACTTGCTAACCATAAAGACGGTTTAGATACTCAAGCCTTAGCTGAAGCAACGGATATTGAGGAGGATAGTTTATCTAAAGCCTTAGAATTGCTTGAACGTCATGATGTTGTTAAAAAAACTGAAGAAAAATGGCACATCGTTGTAGAATTATTTCGCCGTTGGGTTTTGAAAAACTAATGAAAGCGAGATCTCGCACTACTATCGAACTCTCTCATTAGGGAGCGATCGCTCTTGGTAAGGAATAACAATCAGCAGTTTATTTGTTCATATTTATGATCTTTACGGCGTTTGACTGTATATTGATATAGTTGTTGAGCTTCTTCATAGTTTTGGCAAAGATGTTCTTTTTTCCCGCCACGACGAGAAACTGAATCACCCCAAGCCCGAACCAAAGTCCAGTTTTGAAACAAATCTTTACATATATAAAAGTAATACCAACGACTGCCACGTTGCCAGTGAGATTCTTGTAATTTCACGAAAGTAAAAATTTTTATAGGAATATAAATAAAAATGAATTATACCACAAATAATATTGTTTTTTAGTTACTAGTTGCGGCTATCGCCTTGACCAGAACGAAAAGTTCTGTAAAGGAAAAAGGAAAAAAATGCAATTAGCTCTTAATTTAAATATAAACTCAATTGAGAAGAAAGAACAGTATTTAGGAATAATCAATGTAGGCTGGAAAATTGCCGAATTGATAGGGAAAGGAGAAAAAATCTCCAAATACCAAGTTTCAAAACTAATGTCTCAGGAATTTAAAGGAGACGATTCTGAGGGAAAATGGCTTTGGAAAGAAGTCTACGATGCCATTGAAGTTGGCTTAGTAATCTACATAAAAAAGTGGGGAGAAGAACTTCTTAGAAACAATAGTGTAGAAAAATTATCAAGACTAATAAAGCTACAAGAAAGTTTACCGACCCATACTGTAAGGTCGGAAAAAAGCGTAAATTACCAGC
>NZ_JALKVM010000186.1:0-16383 GCF_057440575.1 Johannesbaptistia floridana | reverse complement strand
GCAGTCTCAGTTGCAATTAATTCTGTCTCAGTTGCAGTTAATTCTGTCCCAGAGGCTATTTATAGTTGCAATTAATCCTGTCCCAAAGTGCCGATGATTGCAGTCCCAGTGCTCGATGATTGCAGTCCGCCACAAGTAGGTTATATAACTAACTCATCATCACCTATTAATTTAGGATCTTCGACGCTAAAAAAATCAGCATTAACTTGTAAAAAGAGCAGATTCAGAACTACGAGAGCCCAAAGAGCCTTTCCTCAGGGAAAGAAGAAAGAGCGACTGGAGACAATCTTAGTGGCGATCTTTCTTCTATTTATCTAAGCCATAACCAAATTAAGAGTGCAAAGACTTTGATTGGCATTGCATAATTTTTGAGGAAATATTTTAAAGCTGTTCGATTTTATACAATTCATCAGGTTGACAGTTTAAAATTGCGCATAGCTTAGCTACTCTCACAAAGGTTTCTATGCCACCGCGCCCTTTTTCCCAATTACGAATAGTAGAAACATCTACATCCAAAAGGTTGGCGAGTTGCCTTTGTGTCATATTGTTTCGCTTTCTCAGCTCTTCTAAGTTACTCACATAAATTTCTCCCATGTATAAATTCATAGCATGATTTTAACAGAAAAATCTTCACGTGAAAATATTGACAGTGTTAATTTCTTCACGCTAATATTTAAGCATGAGAAAGTGAAATACTTCCAATCATGTTGGCAGCATTGATAACAGTAGACGAAAAAAATGAATTCTAGATAATTCTAGATAAATGTTAAACCGATCCAGAAGCAGCAGAGTTATTTAATTATGAAGAGCAATCATGAAAATACACTTTTAGTTCATTTAGTGCCAGGTGAATTTATTGAGCTGATAAGAACTATTGCCAAAGTATATAGTCTTAACCTAGAAGTACCGCGTAGTTATCTCAACTTATCTCAACGAAATCAGGTTTTTCTAACTATAGAAAAGCTTGATAAAAACCTGATTCAAGTTTCATCTTATACCAAGAAAAACAGTGAAGTCATTTTTAAAATAGCATTAGAATTACTACACGATGAATTTATCTCCCGTGAAGAAAAAGAAGACTTTTGGTATCCGATTCGGTTAGCTCAAAGCTTTAATTATCAGCATTTTCCTTCACAAATCAATCAGGTGGCATCGATAAGCCAAGAACAAAATATTCTGGAGTGCGATGTAGAAAAGATGGAAAAACTTTGTCACTTTTGTTCGTTGTGGGCTAAAAAGTTAAAGAAACAAACTTGGCATCTCGACAAAAGACCAAAACCTGGAGTTACAGCAGTGCTTAAATATTTTGATAATACTTGCTGTGTCCCTGTATTTGAAAGGAGTTGCACTAAATAATATGAGGTATTGAAAGGTTAGACACGAAAAGAAACTCAAATTATGCTATTACATCGTCTTGAGAAATGGGAATAATTTTAAATTCACCTCTTCCAAGATGTTCTATGAGTTCACTCAGACTCAAACCTTGAGATTTAGCTAAATCGTGAAAACCTTCCCACCCTTCTTGAGAAACCGAAATATTTCGCTGTTTTTTGGAAACACCATAACGCGGTTTAGCTCCTTCCCTATTAAGATTTTTGAGCTGATTCTTTCTTAATTCAGGTTGATCACTTAAAGGCATTTTTTTCCCTAACTCTACAATAACTATGATATTCGATTCTTAAGTTTTTAATAATATTGACTTTAGTTCGACAATACTATAGTATTGGTAGAATAACTAATTAACTAGAGCAACTCTCTCAAATTGGCAAATGTTAACAACTATTCTGTCGCTTGAGAGATAAACCCAAATAACTTAGGCTAATCGGCCTAGTTATTTAGGTACTAATAAATCCTAATAAATCTATGATACCACAAAATGTGATTTTAAGCAAGCACTCTCAACTGTGCTTGGGCTTTGACTTGTCTCAAAAAGAGTCATTTTTACCCAAACTTAGGGATTATCAGCAGCAGGTCATTCAAGAAATTAATCTTTTGATTAAGCAGGGATATCAAAGAATCCTAGTCTTTGCCCCCACTGGTGCTGGAAAAACAATAATTGCCGGGCAGTTTGTCTACGATGCCGTCCAATCAGGGCAAAAAGTCATTTTCATTGTTCATCGAGATGTTCTCATTCAGCAAACACTAGATAAATTTGCTTTATGGGGATTAGAAGACAAATTTGGAGTAATAGCAGGTGGTTATCCAGAAAACCATTCAGCTTCAATCCAAATCGCCTCTATTCAAACACTTTCTAGGAGGAATATTGACTGGTTTACTCCTAATATCTACATTTTCGATGAAGCCCATTTAACCAATTGGTTTAAAACTAGTCTCAGTCTATTCCCTCCTCTTTCAGAAAACTCTCAAAATCAAGCAATCTGCATTGGGTTAACAGCAACACCTTGGCGCTTATCGAAACGGGAAGAAATGGGAGATATCTACGAAACATTAATAACAGCTCCATACCCTTGGGAATTAATTGCCAGGGGTTTTTTAGTATCTCCTGTTTACTACGGATTAAAACAAGCCAATCTCAAGGGAGTAAAAACTACTGATGGGGAATATTCCAATAACGATTTAGAGGTACGTTGTAATGTTCCCCATGTCATCAATGCAGCAGTCAGAGAATGGATGAGACTGGCTTATGGAAGAAAAACTATAGCTTTTGCCGTAAGTGTCAGCCACGCACAAAGTATTGCAAAAGCTTTTAATGAGCAGGGAATTGCCGCAGCTAGTGTTGATGGTTCGATGAGTTATAAAGAGCGCTCTCTACTTTACGACCAACTGGCAAGTGGAGAAATTTTAGTAATTTCAAGCTGTGAGTCACTGTCTGAGGGATTTGATGTACCCAGTGTCAGTTGCATTATGCTGTGCCGTCCTACGAAATCTAAGGCTAAATATTTTCAGCAACTAGGACGAGGATTAAGACCCGCCGCCGATAAAACCGATTGTTTAGTTCTAGACCAAGCCGGATTAATTAAACGTTTTGGCTTTATCGAGAACTTGAAAAAAGTAACTCTCAACAATGCGGACGACATACCTCTAGGAGAAACACCAACAAAAATTTGTCCCGAAGATGAATATGGGTGTGGAGCGATAATCAATCAATTTGCCCAAATCTGTCCTCACTGCGGTTATGTATTCCCTCGACCAGACAAGCTAACTCCTACGCAAAAATTGGAGAGATTAATCAGACGAGAAGATATACACAAATTTCATTTTTACAGGGAACATTTAAAAATTGCTTACCTGAGAGGCTTTTCTCCAGAATGGGCTACCCTAAGCTTTCAAAAATCCTTTAACGGTAGCTATCCACCCAGAGATTGGAGTCGAGGTGCTGTCTTTGGAGATAACCCCACAGAGAAACATTTTCAGGTTTATCGCAATTATTTATCTGCAATAGCGATTAGCAAGAAGAAAAACTTGGTTTGGATAAGCCAACACATGAACTACGAGTTCGGACAGGACAAATAACCATCACATAAACCTTGGAGAAAAGAAATATTTCTCCAGGGTGCTTTTCTTATTGACCCACATAGAAAGGAATTCACGAATTTGACAATGAAAAATATCGAAGCATTTAGATTGGCGATCGCTCTCATCTACCCCAAGCCTCAAAAAGTATGGTTCAAACTAGGACATGACAGATTCTTCGTAGGTGAAGTAAATAGCAGCGGGAACTTTTCCTTACATGCCACCAAAGGAAATAGAACCAATCGCGTTACTAGCGAATTAATAGAAGATGGATTTAGTTATCTACGTAAGCAATCAGAACTAGTCGTTGGTGGAGTTTTCTATATCCCCACCAATGCTGAAGAATTCCCTCTCAAAGAATATATTCACACCTCACAAGACGTTAGTACTGAGTTTGATTTTGGTACGAGTAAAGAACAATTAGAGAAAATCGACTGGTTTACAAAAGTATCTGGCTTAGAAGCAGCATTTACTACTACTTCAGGAGGTAAATCACTTCATCCTCACTGGTTGCTTGATGAAGCGATAAATATTAAAGAGGCTACTTACTTGGATCAGCTTCTGTGTATTGCCACCATGGGGGACCCTGCTGTAGTTAATCCTCATCAACCCATGCGATTCCCTGGGTTTTATCGCAAGGAGAAACAAGGTGAGCAAGAATTAATTCAATATAGCCATAATCGGTATAGTTATGAGGAGTTTATTGTCGGTTTTAAGAAAGTTTTTGCTGCCATTAATTTACCTTTTCCTGAGAATATTAGTGAGGAGCGGTGGAGAGAAATAAAGAAGGCTATTCGTCTTGAAAGGGATTATGCTCAAGTTAGGACGGTACTTAACCAAAAAGAAGAAGATTTACAGCCCCGTTATCGTAGTACGTTTAGTTATGATTCTGATGAGTTAGTAGACCGTCTAATTACCGACGCTCTATCAGTCATTCCCCAAAGAATCAAAGGGCAGAACACCTACGAATATTACCTCAAAGTGGCTACTGTACTTAAGAGTAGGTATGGCGCCGAGAGAGCGATCGCATTATTAGAACAGCATTCTCCATCCCATCAATGTGGATGGAATATACCAGGAGTAGTAAGAGCGATACACAAAGACTTGCCACCCCCAGTCTTATTTAGAGTAGCAAAGGACTTAGGAAACTGGATTTATCCCCAATGGGCAAAAGATGAACTAAAAAAACAATGGATTGCTCAACACCAAAGACAGATTACAAAAGAATTTGAACCAGATGAGCAAGAATATCAGGAATTTGTAGAAAAACTTGCCGAACAAGAGTTAATTGAAACCGAACTAGAACCCAAGAATAACTTCTTTGATTGGTTGAGAAAGCAGTTAAGTCTTGGCTTATGTCCGACTAAATATTTTGGGTCAAGTTTTCAGCAAATGGTCAAAGCTACAAAACCTCTATCTATGCCCAGTATTATTCACTTTAAAGAAGGGATGGTTTTACCATCGCCCAATCAATTTAAAGGAATTATCCGATTCAAACCTAAACAAAGATTAAAAGTGATTGCCACAGCTAAAAAATCCGGTTGGAAGTTCGTACATGATAAATCTTTTATGGGGTTAGGAAAATCTCATGAATTAGGTCTAGTAGAACCAGATAACTATCAAGTTATGGATGCTAACTCAGGGGAAATGAAAACTAGAAATGGCGAGATTTGGTATTTAGACCTAAACCATCGCAACCCATCTGTAGCTACCATAGAACAAAACTTTACTGATTTACCTATTAAGCATGATGGGCTATATCACAATCATTCTAGACAAACAGCATTAGGGAATCCTTTTTTAGTAACTTCCCCCACTCAAGATAATCAAGAGGTTGCAGTAAACAGTAACTGTATCAATGCTGAACTATTTTATCAACTTAAAGAGAAAGGCTACGACCCGGACTTCAGTGAGGAGGAAAGACAAATATCTGGGGGTGGATCATATCAAGTAAATTCAATCTGTGCCCGTTGTCCTTTCTTCAAGCAAAAAGGAGACAACGGAAAGCCTCTTTGTTCTAGTCAAGTCGGGGAGGGTTACGGGTTTCGGAAGTTGAGGAAAGATGCGATCTCTACTCCTAAAAAAAGGGCACATATTGAACAATTAGCGCCAGACTATGATTACCAATATTCGACACTGGTAATAGAAGAAGCAGGTCAATTAATTAAAAGTACAAAACAGATTGATTGTAAACTTGCAGATTGGGATAAACAGTGGGGCGAGTTAGAAACTCAATTTCCTGAGTTTTTTAAGTTATTAGCACCAGTGAGAATTTATCTAAGACAGTTATTAGATAGCACAAAACTTCCTTACCATGGATATGACCATGAGCATTTAATGGATGAACTTAGCAAGATAATTCTTAACCCAAATCAATGGGGTCAGGAGGTTCGTGATTGGTTGCCGATTATTAAAGAGGAATCCAATCTCTCAAAGATTTTTGTTGACCCCGATAGTTGTACTTTTGATGGTTTAGCCCCGCAATCGTCTTTAACTAACCATGAACGAGAGCAATTAAAGAAAAAGATGGCTTATGCCAGATACTATTTCCGTAAAGAAGCTTGGGCACAGAGTTCTCAAAACTTGGCTGAATTACCTAGCAACTTCTTAATCCCATTACTGGAGATACTCACGGAAAATAACTCTAATGCTCAAGGTTTGAAGGGAGTTATGCGCATTAGCTCAAAACCCGTTGCTACTTTAACTATAACCATTCGTAAAGAGCAGCAAGAGCAAATCATCAAAAACAGTCGTTTCGTTGTATTCCTTGATAGTACCGCGCAAAAGGAATTGATTGGAGAGCGCTTAAATATTCCTTCTGACTCCATTCTTCAGATAGAACAAGAACCACCCTCAATGAGTAATCTTAACGTGGAAGTAATTAATGTTAAGGGTTTGGGTTCATCCCAGGCAAGTGAGACTGCTTTGCAACGCGCGATCGCCCTAACTGAAAAACTCCAAACTTTACACCCTGACTTGACGGTATTGGGGTTGAAGAAATGGCAGGACAATCTTAAACTTGACGGCTGGTGGTTTGCTCATAATCGTGGCACTAATGAATTAAAAGGCAAACAAGCTATTGCAGCTTTTGGGTCACCTAATATCAATGTGGGTGCTGCACTGGACGAATATTTGATTTTACATGGAACTACTCAGGGATTTGATGAGTACTATCAACAATTAACTGAATCAGAGTATCTTCAATTGATTGGACGTGCTAGGCATCATCATTATCTCCATCAGCAATTTACTATCTATCTGATTGGTTCAAATATCAACTCTGATTTCCTCTCTCACCTGAATATAACCCATAGAGTTTCCGATGGGTTCAGTTGGACTCCATTCGCTGGAACACAACAGCAACAAAACCGTTGGAAGATTTGGCAGATTGCACAACAGTTACATAAGTTAGGTACTAAGGTTACTCAGAGTGCGATCGCACAAGCTTTGGGAGTTAGTCAAGGCAGAGTATCTCAAATACTCAAAGAGTCTCCTTTAGGGGATTGGAGAGGTTTGAAAAAATTATTAGAAAACCTATTAAATACTAATAGTAGGAAAACTAATAATTTAGATAAAGAGTCAGATGAGCTTCTAGCACAGTTTCTAGAATTTGATGTGGAATGTGTAATTGAAACAGTTATCAGAATTATTCACGGTGAAGGCTGGATGGAATTTGCTGGTTGGTTACAATCATTTTCTGCTCAGATACAGTGCCAATTGGTAGCAATAGTTACTAATTTCTACTTGTCATTACCAGAAGCGATCGCCATTGAGGGTAAACGATAATTGGGGGCAGAATTTTTTTGATAGCTAGTTGTATGAATGGAGTTCGAGAAATCTGAAAAATCCTTCACTTACTCTCATCCTGAGTGAACCAGCTATTATGCTTTTATTATAAATCAGCGCAACCCCTTATCTCAATAGCTTTTCATCCAAATTTATCTTCTCTCAAAAACCCGCTACCAGTTCAACGCCCAAAGGCGAGAATCGAGGTCGCAGAAAGGGAATAAAACGAGGCAGAAAGCAATTATTCCAAAAAGCTATTTTTCAAGAAAGATTCTCAACAATAGAACGTGTTTTTGCCTGGGAGGATAAGTTTCGGCGTTTGCTGTTACGTTTTGAACGGATTAGCCCGTTGCATTATGCTTTGAAAAGCTTAGCTTACACGATGATTAACTTACGGCATTTCTGTAACATTTAGATGATTAAAATTGAATAGCTCCAAAGGTCTTGAGACAACAGACCTAAATTTTTTGTGCATTGAAATAAGAAATCTTGCCGAAAAGTATGAATGATAACAATAAGTAGCTTGATTACAACTTGTTGAAGAGAGAATTTCGCATTGTGTATTGAAATTCTCACTCCGCCGCATCAAAAACCCGCTACCAGTTCATAGAGGAATAAAACAGAGATATTATCCAATGATGGGATGGGGAAACTTTGGAGCAGCAGAAAGATTTTGTCAATTATTTGAAGAAGTAAAAAACTTCTTTAGACCTCAAATATTTATGGAAGAATTCGTGTCTTTATTTGAGAGAAGAAAAATATTTTTAGAGAGAGTTAATTTGTTAAAAGAAATGTTTATAGCAGCTTAAGTTAAAAATAGAAAGAAAGGACTCTTTAATCAATTTTAGTCAATTTTTGAGACCCCATTTCTAACACTTTCCTTTAGTCAATTTTTGTCAATTTTTGAGAACCCATTTCTGACACTTTCAGTTTAAAAGTAAAAAATGTCAAAGATATTTTGTCTGCATTTTATCGTAAATTTCGGGATATTGCTCTTGTAACCAGTCAGGTAATTCTTGTTCTGGATTTGGATTTAGCTGATTACTTATCGTTGCAATAAATCCATTTGCGTCGATCTCTTCTCTCTGCTCAAAAATAACAACATCACAAAGGTTGCCATATTTATCTTTGAAGCCTTGAGTATTTAGATCGAGTTCGATATATTCTTCGATTGCTTTTGGTGATAGGATGCTATCCCCTACTCCAACTATTAATATCTTTAATTCACTATGGTTGTTAAGCTTTTTACACTGGTTTTTAATCTCGGCAACAAATCTAGGGTAATCATCAAGTACTCCATCAATATAAATACTTACAATACACCCACGATTTTCAGATCGATCTTCAAACCATCGATCTAATATAGCCTTAAAAGTAGGAGTAATAAAAGCATCTCCGCTTGGTATATTAGATAGAAATTTTTCCTCTATTTGGCTGTATTCAGTTAAGTTATAAACTCTTTTGGCTGGTTTGTTGTTATTGAAAAAGACTAAAGTTACAGAGTCACTAATTCTTTCTTGTCCATTACGATACCTCAAAACTTGATCGATATGACCACTGACTGAATTTTTGATAGCATCATACCGCCGTCTTGGATCATCCTTGATAGAGACTGGGTTGATCATAGAACTGCTTTTGCAAACTAAAAAGAAACAATCACGATTACAAATAGATAAATTTAAATCTGCCATAATAATTTTCCTAATATTTGAAAATAACTTAACTAAATCGATATGCCAAACTGGCAGTAGTATCCGTCAGCGCGTCTCACTAACCGTACTCGCTTGATATCCTTTACTGCATAGAAGCAAAGGTCATGAGTAGCTTTTAGTTTTAGTCTACCGATATCTGTTTTATCAGTTATGGTTATTGCTTTCCTATTGGCTTTTTCGTCTAATTTCCAACCAGTAGTTTTATACTCTACAGATGGGCAATTGTTCTTAAACCGAGGAAAGCCTTTTTTACCTTTTACGTTCTTTTTGCAATTGTCGTAAAACTTGGATATAGCAGACCATGCACGTTCAGCGCTTGATTGTCTAGCCATTGAGTTAAGTTTATCAGCAAAATCAAACTCTTTAGCTAAGATGGCACATTGCTTGTTTAGGTCATATTTATTAACTTTGTCGTTGTCTATCCAATAGCGCAACGCTTTATTTTGAATGAATTGACCTATCCGAATAGCTTCGTCAATTGCTTTATATTGAGTTTTATTTGCTTTAACACGGAACTCGTAGACAATCATTTGTTTATACTGATTTCATATATTAAACTGTTATAGCATAGAATTAGAAAAGTGGAGAGCGATTCATCCCCAGGCTAAACAGCACAGCGAGCTTCTCGCTCGTTAAGATAAAATTAGTTACCTTTCTCTTGATCCTTGATATTTATCTTAGATTCAATCTTATTAATCAACCATGATTTTTTAAAATTTGTATTTTGCAATAAAAATTGTAAGATTTTTATTTTGCAATAAAAATCTAAAAAATTTAAAAAATTATCGATTGTTTTACTAAAAGAATCTAGATTATTAACAGGATAATAAATCCACCATTTATTCCCTGAATTAATAAGAGATGAAAGTCCTCGCCAAACTTCCGCTTCTCTCAAAGTTTTCTCCTTTTTAAATGTTGTACATATAATCAGCACTCCTTCTCTTTTTGGGAGACAAAATTCTCTAATTTCTTGAGCTAATGTACTTTTCATCTTAGGGGAAAGCTTGGCTAACCTATTTAATTCTTGAGAGAAAATTAAAGGATTAGATTTAATACTATTATCTAATTTATCGGGATCGGTAACATTGGATATTTTTTTAAAATCTCCTTGAAAACCTTCTATCCCATCAAGAGTTACTGCTTCAATAATTTCTTTTATGAACTGATTATCTTCACTTAGAGCAAGTGCTGTCAATCTACGAAAAATTTGCTCATTTTGCTCGGAATCTTTAGCAACCCAGGCTACAGAAATCCGAATTTGTCTGTTCATCCAATCTTTGTATCCTTCTGGTTGGATAGCCGTAATTAGTAGAAATAAAAATTTATTTCTCCGAGATAAAACAACAGAAGGGTCTTCGCTATAAATTAAATCAACCGAATCATTCTGAAATAAACTTGGAAGTCCGTTAACTTTTTGGTTTTCCGTTTCAGTTATTTTTAACCAGCAATAATCATTATTTTGCTCAAACCCTCGACTCAAAATATAAGTATTCATAATTTTGTCCTAGTTTTAAAATTAAATCTTAAAAAAATCATGTCCTTGTAAAATAACAAAAGGTTGAGCTTTCCTACGACCTTTGGCAAATTTTTCTAAAGCTTGCTTAATGTCATCGTTTCTATGCAAAAGCTCAGTAAGAGGAAACCAAATTTTATTTCTTTGATCGTTCATATATTGTCTCATCAAAAATAGTAGCAAATAGCGAAGAGGCTGATCTGCATCTTGAGTTTGAATTTGAGCTTCTGCATTAATCTTATTAAGATACCACTTGGTAAATTTACCCTTTGATGATTCCTCCCAACCTCCGCAAACTACACATCCTACCGTTTGAACAGGTGTAATTACTGCTGCAACGTTTTTAACTTTTGGTAAAAGAACTTCTTTGATTAAGCTTTTGTATCCTTCTATAACAGCTTTTTCAATTTCTTTAATCTCTTTATTTGGTTGTAAAAAAGTTTCACATTTAATAGGAGCAAAAATAACTAAACGAGGATTTTCAGAATTATCAAAAGCCTCTTTGATAAGCTCAGTGACTTTTGTAACCTGATTAATATTGTCATGAAAACGTCCCTTGCCATACATTAAGGCTAAAGTATCAATTGTGATTATAACTGCACCACTATTTTTGACCTTATCGACATATTTTTGATATTCTGATTGTATGTATCCTCCAGGAACATCAATAAAGTCCAGGTTTAATGAAGTTTGTTTGTTATTTCTTCTTTCAAGAAAAAAACTAAAATCTCTAGGACTTTCTGTTCCTCCTAATCCTTTTTCTGTAGCATCATAATTTTTAACAAGTTCTAAAAGTTGCTCGTAATGTCGATCGAGTATTTTTTCACTTTCTTCATCAATTCTTAATACAAGATCTGTTTCCTCTGTTGTTGCAGCAAAATACTTATACATGACCGTTATCAAAGTAGTTTTGCCAACTCCTGAAGGGCCCAGCCAAGTAACTGTTAATTTACTACTATTACTATTTTTGTTCCACATTTGTATAAAATCCTGTATCCTTTTGCTTGCTCTTAAAAGTTATTTAAGCAGTAATTTTTATTACTTAAAAGTTTATTCTTACATACTAGTTGATAGCTCCCCACCCTCAACGTAGTAGGGTGGGGATTCTAAATCTGGTTGACAGCCACAACCAAATTCCTCCAATGAGAACAGACAAAGCTGTTCAGGCTGCCGGTTCCCTGGCTCAATACCTAACGGCACTGATATCTCCTGACTACGGGTAGTCTTGCTTGTTACTTCAAGCTTGGGCGTAACTTTCTGGGGGACTCTCAGTAGTTGAGATTCATTCAATCCCAATTCAACAATACCTTTAATTCCTATGTTTATACCAGCATTATTATCAGCATCTTCTAAATAGTGGCAATTAGTACAAAGGAATCTTTCTTTATCTCTATTTTTCTTGTCAATTGTCCCGCATTTAGGGCAAGTTTGTGATGTATGTTTGGGATTAACTTTGTGAACTATACAGCCAAACTTTTCAGCTACCGACTCTATCTTTTCTACCAGTTCTCCCCAACTACAATCTCTAATCAAACGATTTAAAGCTCTTTTAGCTTTTTGTCCATTTTTTAAATATTTTCCATTCTTATCTTTTTTCGGTTTACATCTTTTAATCATTCCCTGAATGTTTAAATCTTCAAGGACAATGACATCAGCCAATTTAACCAATCTGTTTGCTACTTTCCATTGATAATCCTCTCTTTGATTAACTATTGTCTGGTCAATTTTACCTAACCTTTGGTATGCTCTTTTTTGATTTCTTGAACCTTGCTTTTTTCTACTTGCTCTACGTTGTCTAAGGGTTTTACGACGTTCTAACTGTTTCTCGAATTGAGGGTTAATTATTTGCTCCCCATTGCTTAAAGCCAGTAGCTTTTTCACTCCAAGGTCATAACCTATTACTGTTTTAACTTGGTCAAGACTTTTAGGGAAAGACTGGGGGACACTCGTATCCTCAATTTGAACTGACATATACCAACCGTCAGCTTTTTTCCTCACAGTCACACTCTTAGGTTTAAAACCATCTGGTATTTCTCTAGATTTAAAATATTTCATCCAACCAATACCAGGAAGTCTAGCTTTATCCCCATTCAAATCTACTTGTCCTGGGGGATATTTAAAGCTTCTAAATTTTTGTCTAGTCTTGAACTTGGGGTAGCCACGTGCTTCAAAAAAGTTCTGGAAAGCATCATTTAATCTTCTCAAGTTTTGCTGTAATACACTTGATTCTATAGTCTGATACCAAGGTCTTTCTTGTTTTAGTATTGGAAGGTTTGAGCTTTGTTGCTCATATGCACTACGTTTTTTCCCTCCTTCTTTTGTTTCTTTCCAAGGATAACCAAGACTACTGTTATAGCTAACACTACAAGTTAATGGACACGCCTCAGCAAGGCTGTCCCAATCAGAGTAATTGCCTAGCTTTGGCGCTCTAACTTGTTCATAGGCTTCTATTCTGTCTCTCAAAGCCAAATTGTAATTGGATCTTAACATATTGATCCAATTTTCCATTTTTTCTACTTGGTTCCTATTCGGTTGTAACTTGTAGACATAGCAAAGTAACATGGTTGTTTCGTGAGTTAGATTAAATCTAGTATATTATACTAATATGCTCCATGGCAAAAACTTAAATTAGTTTTCAATGTGAAGAATCAGAATTGAAAATATGGAAAAAGTAGGCTCAAAAGACCAAAAGGACTTAAACAGATATTTTCAGAGAGTTTATTCGTTCTCTAGATGTTGAGTGTTAAGCAAGGAGTCCTGCGGACATTTAAATGTTGGTCGCCATTCATCTCTAACCTCAACGCAGTAGGTTAGGGATGAATGGCGACGTTTTTGATAATTAAGTTCCAAGCATAATGTTTATGTCAAAGCAAATTTCTTTTTTGTATGGTTATTAGAGCTTGTCAAATATCTTTTGAGATAAATCCAAACACTATCACAATTGTTACTAAATAGCTTCAATTTTACCTATAGAAGAAACTTTCTCTATCATTTGTGTCCATTCCTTTTGCTCTAGTCCTGCTGCTTGACCAAATTGTTTTGGCCAAATCTGTGAACTTCTTTCTCTCATAAAATCTTCCCAATTTTTATTTACATCTTTAGCACGTACTACACAATCAACAAACTCATCAATCGCAGCAAACGCTGCCAAACTTGGTTCTCCTTCAAATTTCTCTAGTGCTTCTCTACAAGCACTAACCGTATTACGGTGTTTTACTCGAAGTATTTCCTCAATCAAAGAAATAACTTGCTCCTCAGTTTTTTCTCCGACTTTAAATATATTATCTATTTTATCTGGTTCTAGCTGCTCTAGAGCTTTAAGAATTCGATATTGAAAATTTGAACGATAAGTCATTTCAAAAGAAATAAAAGTTTGAAATGCTTCTTTAAAATTTGGAAAATATGGCGGTATTTCTTCTGCCATAAATTTTAGAAAATCTATTCTTCGATACGGAGTCAAATTTCCTAAAGATGTCTCTGTAAGACTATCTGCTACTTTAATTTTAACTGTATCGACATACTCTTTTAAACCATTATCCATAGAACTAAAGTGTTTTCTAAAGTGTGTTCTAAGTAAATCCAAGCAATCAAGAAAGATTGCTTTCCAGCCTCCCATTGGATTAGCGAAATACATTCGCTGTAGTTCTTCCTGATTTGGAATTCCTGTATCTTCAGTACACTTTCTAAGTATAAAATCTACTTGCCTTTCAAAAAAATCTCTATCTTTTTTATTATGTTCTGTGGATAAATTTTGAGGTTGAACTTCTTTAACAAGTCCTAATAAATTTCGATTTATATTTGTAATTACATCTTCTGAAAGATTTCTAAAAGCTGTATTTTCATTTCCGTATTTAGGTGCAACAGCAAAAGCCTCACTTGCTTTTTGAATAAAGGTATTAATTTCATTTTGAAGTTGTTCTAAAGACTGATTAGCAATAGCTCTATATTTAGCATCTAATTCTAAAATATGAGTGTCAAGGTGATCGAGTCCTTTGTTGAGGACATTTGAAGCCTCTTGAGGATCAGCACAATTAGCAACAATACATTCAGCTACTTTAATACGTTCTTCTTGCTCAAGTTGACGCTTGGCTTCCTCGCACTGCAATCTATTCTCTGCTATTCCAGAACCTGGTTTGGGATCGTCAACTCGATTGAGAATGAAAATAGACCATTCTCTAATTGGGAGTTCGGGCAACGCAGCATTGGCTGTATCGTATAATTTATAGTCTTCTTCTTGCCAAATTCTGCCATTTGGTCTGTAGACAAAGAAAGCTAAATCAACATCTTGTCCGAGGCTTCTACGAAGTCTTTCTCTATCACCAAGCACAGTATCGCCTAATCCTGGCAGATCGATAAGTGTAATCTTACCAACATCACCATGTGGGAAGTCACAAGATATCTTTACTTCTTTTACTGCTAAATAATAAAAATAAGTTCTTTCGTTATCATCATTAGTTTGAGCAACAAATGAGCGAATTTCCTCTCTGGTAATTGTCATTTGTGATGATTTTTCAAAACACTCTTTATAATTATTATATTGAGTATGGCATCTCTCTAGATGTCCGTATAGTGCTTTTGATTCTGAATTATCTTGTTGTAATAGAGGAAGGGGCTTGTTGATAAACTCTGCCAAAGTTGTTGGCTTAGTTCCCAAGTTTAGATAGTCGTAATATGGATAAATATTATCTTGAAGAAATGATTCTTTAGAATGAAAGGTAACTTCCGCGACCGTTTTTATATTAGGAGAATGAAAAATTGTTACAGGCACTCCAGTACAGTTATGGGTGCTTCCTTCTGGAATTTCAACAGAAGTAAGTCCAGTTATAGTTTGGATGAAAAGGCTTTTTCCTTGTCCAGCACGTCCTACAAAAGCAATTGTTAAAGTCTTGCGCTCAAATCGTTTTTGAAGCTTAACAAGAATTTTTAGTGTTTTTTGGATTTGCTGTTGAGTTTGATGAAAAGATAACCTCTGTAACTTTTCTCTTATCAATACTTCATCTATGTTATTTAAAAAATTATTTCGATAAGAATCCATTTTTTGTAGGTTTAATGATAAAGATTCCAATCTCGAAATAGTAGATTTTACTTTTTCTACATAAGGACGACGTTTGTTGATAATATTATCAATTCTAATGTTTCTGTCCATATTTATGTTTTTTTTGCCCAACTAGATTTCTGAAAAAGCTAAAATTGATATTTACTTTAATTATAACACATTTCCCTCAGTTGAGAAAATAAAATTCTATAACTCCAAGGAGAGCGAAAAATTTCAGGGGAGATGTCGAACGTAGTACTATTTAGGAAATGTAAATAAAGAACTGGTAGCGGGTTTTTGAGAGATAATAAATTTGGATGAAAATCTATTGATATAAGGGGTTGCGCTGATTTATAGTAAAAGCGTAATAGTCATTTAAATTTTCACCTAAAAACAGTTTTGATAGCTAAATCCCAGTCATGGCAAACGATTCCCACATCTTTAACCCAAACACAATTCGATGAATTTGTCTTGCCCCATCTTCCTCGTAGCAGCCGTGGACCTCAACCTAAACTTTCTCTGCATAAGATTTTTAACTACATTCTCAAGCTATTGTACCTTGGTTGTCAGTGGAAAGAGCTACCTATTAAAGATGACGAAAATGGAAAACCAGAAATTCATTACACCAGAATCTATCAAGCTTTTAGGCGCTATGAGGCACATGGTTGTTTTGACTTAATTTTCCTGGAGTCTGTGTTCCGATTGAATAAATGTGAACTTCTTGATATTAGTATTATCCATGGTGATGGAACTACAACAGCAGCCAAGAAAGGTGGCGATAACTTAGGGTTCAATGGTCACAAGCATCTCAAAGGCGATAAAGTAGTAGCTTTATGTGACCGAAATTGTAATGTAATTGCTCC
>NZ_JALKVM010000185.1:0-16392 GCF_057440575.1 Johannesbaptistia floridana | reverse complement strand
CCAAGTAAAAAAAGAGGTTCGTAGTTGGACTTTAGTCCATTTAGCCTAGGAAAATTCAGAGAGAAAGTAGTTGGACCTTTAGTCCATTTAGCCTAGGAAAATCCAGAGAGTTAATAGTTAGATTTCACAAGTTTATTGGGCTAAAGCCCTACTACAAACTTATCTTTGCACTTTCCGCACGGGGGATTGAAACATTTTAAATAGTATGCTCACAGTCTATCTAGTATAAACAGTGAAATTAATACTACTGATTTTGGCCTACTTTTCAAATTGAAAACATTTTGATGTGAGGAAAGTAGGCTTGGTTTTTTAAAAATGGATTTGGCATGATATATTTCGGTGCGTTACGCGCTTCGGACGCTAACACACCCTACCTCTGAAAAACGCGATATGATTTTTAAAAATGAATTTGCCATAATATATTTCGGTGCGTTACGCGCTTCGCGCTAACACACCCTACCTATAATCTTATTTTTACAAATATGTTTCAAAAAACCCGTTTTCGCTTAGCCCTTTGGTATACTGCTATCACAGCTATTTTACTAGCACTCTTTGCTACAGGAGTGTATCTATACGTACGCAGCACATTGATAGAGCGTATAGATGACACATTAGAACACGTAGTAGAAGTAATGGAAAATAATTTAGTTAGAGAAGGAATCAGAACTTCACCACCTGTGTACCATGTTAATAAGGCGGCGGGTTTTCCCACAACTGCTGCGTCTCTAGAAGACGATCGCATTGACATGGAGTGGTTTAATAGAGATGGTGAATTAGTTTGGTCAACATTTGAAGCTCCCCTAGTTATTCCTCTAAGTACTAACGCCCATGGTAAAACAGTAACAGTTACATCTAACTATCAACTGAGACAAATTACCGCGCCAATTTTCCTCCACAACGAAGTTTTAGGATACTTAAGAGTGAGTCATCCTTGGTTTGAGGTGACAAAACCTAGTCGCCAACTTCTCGGAGATTTAACTATAGGAATTATTCTCATGGTTACTTGTGTGGCTAGTATAGGTTGGTTTTTATCAGGAATTGCCATGCAGCCTATCACAGAATCCTATCAAAGTCTTAAACAATTTACCGCTGATGCTTCCCATGAGTTGCGCAATCCCCTAGCAATGATTCAAGCTAATGTTCAAATGGCCTTATCAGAACCTACTATAGGGGGAAAGTTAAACTTAGATAGGCAACAAATAGAAGTAATTGAGAGATTAACTAAAAGATTAGGACGTTTAGTCGATGATTTACTCTTTCTGGCCCGTTCTGATGGTAAAATGTTGCAGATAACTCCTCATCAGGTTTCTTTAGATGCTTTACTAATTGAAGTGATAGAAGAACAAAGACTTTTAGCAAAAGCAAAGGATATAACTATTAATTTAGAAATTGCTGAGGTAGAAGAATTTGATCGAGATCCTTTTGAAGTATTAGGAGACTGGGATCAATTAGCGCGACTGTTTACCAATTTAGTGAGTAATGGGATTAAATATAGTTATCCAAAATCTACTATAACTATTACCCTCGATAAGTATAAATCTAAAGGACGTTCTCAATTACAGGTACAAGTAAAAGACCAAGGCTGTGGTATGACTGAAAACTCTATTAATCATATCTTTGAACGTTTCTATCAAGTAGACCCATCTCGCAGTAATCAAGGCGGTGTCTCCCCTAGTTGTGGTGATAAGCAACATAAAAGCGTTTATAGGGAGCAGGGGAGCTTTCGGGAGCAGGGAGCAGGGAGTAGGGAGCAGGGAGCAGGGGAGCAGGGAGCAGGGAGCAGGGAGCAGGGAGTAAGGAGTAGGGAGCAGGGAGCAGGGAGCAGGGAGCAGGGAGTAAGGAGTAGGGAGCAGGGAGTAAGGAGTAGGGAGCAGGGAGTAGGGGAGCAGGGAGTAGGGGAGCAGGGGAATAGGGGAGAAAGTGTAAAAAATCAGACAATCTCTTCCCTAATGCTAAAAGATCCTCAAGGGGTAGATGTGAGTAGTAAAGGTTCAGGGTTAGGTTTAGCGATCGCCAAAGTAATTGTAGACAATCATCAGGGTCAAATCAAAGTAGAAAGTAAATTAAACTATGGTACAATTTTTACAGTAATTTTACCCATGACAAATTAAATATTAATGCTAGTATATCTATGCTAAGGATTAAATCTTAAAATATTGACATATATGAATGATTCAGCTAAAACTCCAGTAGGAATTATCGGGGCTTCTGGTTATGGAGGTATTCAATTAGTAAGGATACTCTCCCAGCATCCTGAAGTAGAGATTGTCTATCTAGGGGGTGATAGTAGCGCAGGTAAAAAGTATTCTGATATTTATCCCCATTTAACTCACTGTTTCGATTTAACAGTAGAAAGTATTGATTTAGATGTGATAGCTGACCGCTGTGAGGTGGTATTTCTCGGGTTACCCAACGGTTTAGCCTGTGAAATGGCGCCAAAACTCCTAGAAAAGGGTTGTAAAGTGTTAGACCTTTCTGCCGATTATCGCTTTTTTAACCTCGATACTTACCAAAGTTGGTATAAAAAAGAACGTAATGATAGTGCTTTAGCCGCTACTGCTGTTTATGGCTTACCGGAATTATACGCAGAACAAATCAAACAAGCCAAGTTAATTGGTTGTCCTGGATGCTATCCTACTGCTAGTCTTCTCGCCTTATCCCCTTTGATTAAACAAGGTTTAATTTCTCCAGAAACAGCAATTATTGACGCTAAATCTGGAACTTCTGGGGGAGGTCGTCAAGCTAAAACTAATTTACTTTTAGCAGAAGCTGAGGGGTCTTTAGGGGCTTATGGTGTAGCTAAACATCGACATACTCCAGAAATTGAACAAATTTGCACTGATTTGGCTGGCTATGACGTCAAAGTTCAGTTTACTCCCCATCTTATTCCTATGGTGAGAGGAATCCTAGCGACTGTATATGCTAGTTTACGAGATCCTGGTTTAGTGAGAGATGATTTACTAACCATTTATAGTGCTTTTTATCGTTACTCTCCCTTTGTAAAAGTTTTGCCTCACGGTATTTATCCCCAAACTAAATGGGCATGGGGTACTAATCTCTGTTATATCGGTATAGAGGTGGATCCGCGTACAGACCGTGTAATCGTTATGTCAGCTATTGATAATTTAATTAAGGGTCAAGCAGGTCAAGCTGTACAATGTTTGAATTTAATTATGGGTTGGGAAGAGAGTTTAGGATTACCTCAACTTAGTTTCTATCCTTAAAATATTCTTGTTTTAGTAACTGAGTTATTTGATTGACAACCAGTTGATTACCTTGGTTACTTAAATGGATATGATCTCGATATAAACTACTAGGCGCCTTGTTTTCTTGGAAATAAACAAGAAAATCAATAAAAGTAATTCCTTGAGTTTCTACTAAAGTTAATAGTCTTTGACGCGCCTTGAGTTCATGATTTCGAGACCCAGGCGGGATAGTTTCTCTTTGTAAGGGAGTAATGCCTAGAATTAGTTTAGCTTGATTTTTCTCACTAATTAACTTGATTTGTGCGATCGCTTCTAAATTTAGGCCCACAATATCCCCTGTTTCTCTGGGTTTTTTAATCTTCTGAGATTGGGGTACAATTCTTTGCCATAATTCGGCGATCGCCCCTAATGGTTGATTGTCTGGATAATTCTTATCTTCTCCTACTAGGTCGGGATTGGGAGCAACTGTGTAAAAATCGTCGGTATTAATTAATAAAATCACTATTTGAGCTTCAAAAGTCCCAAATTTTTCTAAATATGCTAACTGATTGCGCGGACCCCAAGAATTGGCGGCGGCGTTGAGTACTTCTACTTGAGAGTAAGATAGGTTATTATCTTTGCTTAATTTCTCTTCTAATAAGGCAGATAGCGTTTCTTGTTGATCACTCCACCAACCGCCATTAACGATAGAATCTCCTATTAATAGGATTCTCAGAGTATTTTCTGGTCTTTGGGGATTAATCTCTCCATTGCGTAGAGAATATTGATTAATCTCTGTTAGCTTCCCAAAACGACGTACTTTTTGCTGTGGCGCTAACAGATAACCAATTTTCTCATCTCTAACATAGAGTAATTCTTTCCCTAGCCCGAATATTAGACTTAGGGATATTTCTATTAGTACAAAACCTAATAAAATACCCGCAAATATATAGCCAAGAATGTTTGTTTTGGGAAAACTCAACGCTAATTGTATAGAATAGGCGATGGACATAAAGTTAGTGTAGCTGTTATTTTCGTAAAATATTATATTTAAAAATTTCCTAGCCTTAGCTTATACTGTAGAAATATTATGATTATAATTCGTGAATCATCGATTTTTTTTCTATCTCAGCCTCTTTTTCAAGTTCTTGATTGAGGAAGTAATTCAGAAACGTTCTAATTACTGCCACAATAGCTAATTGAGCTAAGGATTCAAAAGAAGGGGCAATTGTTGTCCCGACAATATCAGCTCCCAATTGACATTCTAATGCTAAAGCTAACCAACGTCCAAATTTTAGTCTCAATTTGTGATATTCATTGTGTCGTCGTTTTCTAAAGTGATTTAATGCTAGTTTCAGAGAAGCTAGTATACCGAAAAAAACACATAAGATAGCGATTCCTTCTAGCATTAATTTAATTAAGCTTGCTATCGTTTTCAGATTTGCTTCTAAATGTTCAATTAATTCCATATCTATTTACTAATATATTTTTGAATTAAGAGATTGGCGATCGCACTTTTCTCTCAAATTATACTCATTAATAAGATAACTCTTTCTTCTGTCAGATTTGTTCACCTTTTAACTTTTGTTAAGTTATATAAACAGTAGAAAACAAAGAAAATAAACGGAAAATATGATTACTTATAATCAAGCAGAAACTAATTTCAATTCTTTAACCACTGATGAGCAACTAGCTCTATTATGGTTTATTTATGAAAAAATAGGTAAATCAGTTACTCCTGCGGCTCCTGATGCAGCCTCAAGCGATATTGCTGCTGGATTATGTAAAGATTTTGAAGCAAAAACTCACGAAGAACAATTAACAGAAATGCGCAATATAGTCAACAAGGGGAGCACTCCAATTACCCGTAAGTACGGTTCCCTAAGCGCAAACACTAAATTAGCTTTTTGGTACTATTTAGCTCAAGGAATGGAAAAAGGTACAATTGTCCCTATGCCTGATAACTACGAGTTATCCCCTAAGGCATACGAATTATTAGGTAATATTACTCTCTTAGAATTCCAAGAGCAAATTACTCTCTTAAGAAATGTTGCGGTCAACATGGGTGCTGAACCAGCTGAGGGAGCAAAAATATAGATAACTCTCTTTAAAAAAGCAAAAAGCGATCCTTGTTTTACAGGGTCGCTTTTTTACTGAAAATAATTTAAGGCTAAGGTTAAAAATATACACTGCAAAAATAGTAATCCAATTATAGCTACACCAGCTAATAACCAATAGCGTTGAACCAGAATCATCAAAGCCTTTTGTACAGCTATATTAATTGTTTGTTCCAATCCCTGATTAGTCATAACTTCGTAGACGATTTTCTCTACTTGTTCATTAACTTTTCTGGAGATAGGGTTTTGGCGCTTTCTGCGGGGCTTTTCCATCATTGTTCTGGTTTTGGCCTTGGGGATATTTCTGGGCTTTTTTTATCTTACTATGTTTCGAGAAGCATTAAATAGTAGATAAAATACCTAGGTGACCACAAAAATTCTCCATTCTTCAATTGGGATAGTATCTTTGCCTCACCAGTGTAGATTTTTAAGATTTCGCTACAACTAATCCTAAGGCGATCGCTCATCGTAACTTATACAACTATAAAGTTACATATTTTTTAAGATAAACTCTTTTAGTTTTCCTACTAAATAGGGATTTCGCCATCCTTTTTCAGCTTCTTTTTCTATTATGGAGATAGCTTCTTGAGGGTCTAATGCTTGTTTATAGCTTCTTTCACTAGTTATGGCATCATAGATATCTATAATTTGGAATACTTGTGCTAACCAGGGAATGTCTTCTCCAATTAGTCCATCAGGATAACCACTACCATCCCATTTTTCGTGATGGTGGCGAATTATGGGCAAAATGTCCAGTCTATTTTTTAGTGGCTGACATATTTTTTCCCCTATGAGTACATGTTGACTAATAATTGATTTTTCTTTTTCTGTCAACTTTCCTTTTTTCAGGAGAATTTCTTCAGGAACTGCCACTGTCCCGATATCATGGAGATAAGCTGCATACACTAAGCTTTTTATTTGATGTTGATTTAAATCTAAATATCTTCCAAAAGCTTCAGCTAGGTATGCTAATGTAATTTCTGACTTGGAGTTATCTAAATTAGGATTCTCTATTGCTTGAGCTATAAGAAATAATACTTTTTCTGTTTCGTCTAAGTTTTCATTTAAATATTTTTGTTGAATCAAGTTTTTTACCTTGGTGATTAAATCCCAACGGTCTATTGGTTTTACTAATATATCTTCTGCTCCTGCTTCCGAACATTTGATTTTTGATTGTGTTTTTCTATGATCTACTGTCATAAATATTATCGGAATCATTTCAGTAGCAGCAGCACTTTTTAACTTTCTACAAATGCTTAGGGTATCTTGATTTGGTAGAGACAATTCTAATAAAATCAAGTCTGGATTGTTTTTCTTAACAAAATTTACTATATCAGTATGACAATCCGCTTCCATAACTTCATAGTTATCTAGTCTCAAAAGGTCTCCTAAATTAAGACGACTGTGAGGATTTTCATCAACAACTAAAACTTTTCCTTTGGTTTTGCTACTATTGGTTTTGCTACTATTGGTTTTGCTACTATTGGTTTTGCTACTATTGGTTTTGCTACTATTGGTTTGGTTACTACTGGTTTGATTATTAGAAGCAGTAACTATATTATATCCTTTGACTTGATATGTATATCCGTTTTTTAATAAGCTAATCATCCTTTTAACCACCTATCACTGGTAAAAAACAAGTTTTTCTAACCGATTCAGCAAATCTGTTAAATTTGCAGTTAATTATTTCGATATTTGCTTGTTGCTCTTTAATTTTTCACTTAATTGAAATATATTTTTTCAAGTATCCCTTTTTTAAACTAGTTTTGTAATCGGTTATTTTACGTAATTTGATAGCTACTGATAATGTTGAGTTTGTAAAGTATTTGTTACACTAACTGGGTTATCTTTGTGATTAAAATATTTGACTTAATTATTAATATATCTAAAGAAAGAGTTTTTTGGAGATAAAAAATAAGTATTTATACGGAAATAATCTTGAGAACAAGGATTTGAGTTATTCTAACTGCCTATAAGTGTAAAAATTGCTATATTAAGTTTAATTTGATTTAAAATCATCACTAGGACGGCTAGGAATGTCCAAAAAATTATTTCTTATAGAAGCGCCGGGAAAAGTCAAGAAATTGCGACAAATTTTAGGCGCGGAATACATTGTCAGGGCAAGTGGCGGACACATTCGTCAACTAGCCCAAGATGGAAAAGACAACCTGGGATTTGATATAAATAGCGATAGTATATCGTGCCGATTTGTTCCGAAAAACTCTCAGGCCAAAAAAACCATTGCTGAATTAAAACAACTAGCTCAAACAGTTGATACAGTTATACTAGCTACCGACGAAGATAGAGAAGGAGAAATCATCGCTTGGCATCTCAAGGAAGTACTGAAACTCCGTAAGCTTGTACGTATAACCTACCGAGAAATCACACCCAAAGCTGTTAAAGTAGCCCTAGAAAATCCCCGACAACTCAATACAAACCTAGTTAATGCAGCTTTAGCCCGTTCTGTTTTAGATAAATTAGTAGGTTTTAGAGGTTCTCCCCTAGTATGGAAACTAGGAAATGGAGCAAAATCAATTGGGAGAGTGCAGTCAGCAGCTTTACATATACTCTGCCAAAGAGAGAGAGAAATTCAAAACTTCAAACCTCAAGACTACTGGCTAGTATCTGTAAACTATGTGGAAGGATTTATGGCCTACTATCTCAGTGAAAATACTTCTAAGTCAACAAATTCCGAAGAAACATCACAAAGAGATGATGCAGGAGAGGGAAAAGAATTCCCAATTGTCGCTACTAAAGTCTTAAGTAAAGCCGAAGCAGATAGATTAGTAGCAATTGCCCGTCAGTTTTCCCATGAAGTGATGAAAAAAGAAGGTAAGACCGTTAGTAAAACACCACCTCCCCCTTTTACTACCTCATCTTTACAACAAGCGGCCGGGAGTCGCCTTAAATGGAGTCCAGAACAAACGATGCGGATAGCACAAAAGCTGTACGAAGGGGGATATATCACCTATATGAGAACCGATTCGGTACATTTAGACCCGGAATTTTGCCAAAGTGTCAGAGAATGGTTAGAAACCAAAGACCCAGAGAATGTTCCCCCTAAGGTTACCGCTTATCGTCAATCTAAAACAGCACAAGAAGCCCACGAGGCGATTAGACCTACTAACATATATAAATCTTCATCAGAACTAAAACAAGAAATCCCTTCAGAAGAATTTGAGCTTTATCTACTAATTTGGCTAAGAACTGTCGCTAGTCAGTGTAAAAGCGCTCAACTAGTTAAGTCTCTCATCATCACTCAATCAGGTAGTGTATTCTGGCAAGCAAGAGGTCAAGTGGTTAAATTTGCCGGATATGCCAAATACTGGAAAGACTTAAGCGCTGATTCAATTTTACCTCAAGTATCCCAAGGACAATCGTTAAACCTCAAAGAAGCCAAACACGAACAAAAACAAACACAACCTCCACCTCGCTACAGTGAGGCTAAACTGGTGCAGGTAATGGAACGCCGGGGTATTGGGAGACCATCTACCTTTGCACCTACGGTAAAAACCCTCAAAGACAGAGGTTATGCTGAAATCAAGAAGAGGCAACTACAAGCCACAACTCTAGGTTTAGAAGTTGATGCTTTTTTGGCAAAAACTCTACCGGAATTATTAGAAGCAGAGTTTACTGCCAAAATGGAAGATAAGTTAGACGCCATAGCTTCAGGTAAGGAAAATTGGGAGCGCTATATAGTTAACTGGAATGAAGATTATTTTGTTGGCGCTTTGGAAAAAGCCCTAAAAATTATCGCAAGTCAACCTCATAGTTCTGAAACTCCTCAAAGTAACAGGTATAAAGAATCAAAAATTGATTGTCCCTCCTGTGGTCATAAGTTGGTTGAAGTCCCCTCTAAGTCTAAAAAGTTGCACAAAAATTATTTTCTCAAGTGTTCTGATTGTGAGATAGTAATGTTCTACAATAAATGGCGAAAAACCTGGGAACTTCCTGTGAACACCTCAGGAGATAGTTCCCCATCAACTTCTACACCTTTGCCTGTGACTAAGCATCCTTGTCCTGTTTGTGGTGAGAAGTTGGCAGTGCGAGAATATGAGAAGGATGGGCAGAAAAAGAAAATGTTAGTTTGTTCTTCTCAATCGGTTAAGAGGGATAAGAAACACCAAAGTGTTGTTTATTTTGAGTCTAGAAATGTTTTCTGGTCTAAGAAATATGGCGAATTACCCCTGGACTAACAAGTTATTTGTAATATTTTCATGATTTTTAACTGGTCTTGGGGTTTCGGGGAAAAACGACCATTTTCTAAGTCTCGAATCCAACTTTGGCTTTTACCCAATTGTTCTGCTAATTTCCTCTGACTAATTCCTTGGCCTTTTCTGGAGTTGACAATAACTTCTGCACTTAGAGAATATGAATCTTTGATTTTGTTGTTTCTGCGAAGAGTTTTACGTTGTTTTTTGTTTTCCCAATTAGACAATTGTTGATCCCATTCAGATGGTAATTGAAACTGGAGGATACGAGCTTTCATTAGTAAGTTCCATTTTCCCTTTGGAGGAGAACTAGTTAAGCTATTTTCATGGTTAGCATCGTTGATCCAAAAATCTACTGATTCATCAGCATCGTTAGGAATTTCCGCTAATCTTGCCCACAAAGGCTGAATTTTAGTGGGATAGGTAACAGGATCAAAATTTGGCTTAATATTATGGTGATAAAGCACTTCTAAGTCACTTTCAAATCTGCGTATCATTCGCTTTCTTTTTTCTCGGTCTAAAGAGGCGTCCTTCACTGTTTCCTCTCCGTATGCAACAGACATTAATGTAGATACTGTGATACGCTGTTGTCTTCCCATTTTACTCTTAAATAATAACCAGAGCATCATCCGAATGGCACCTTCGTGTTTGTGCCAAATACTCATAACTGTGGTTAACAAGAATTTGGGTAAAACGCCGTATTGATAATAAGCAACATATTTTTTGTATCCTTGTTTGTTGAGAAAATACTTAGACCACATTCCGGCCCTAATTTTAAATCTCATCCCCACTAGATGTTTGTTGCCATAACTATCTTCTTGAAAGTGATTTTCCGTGGCTACTAGGTGCCAAATACGGTCTTCGGGAACGGAAAATGATTGAATTTTACCTTGTTGAAACCAATCAATGTTAGCGACTAGTTGACAAGGTTGTTGAATTAGAGTTTTAATTAGGGTTAGTTTAGATGCTTTACTCAAATCTTTGCGTTTATCTAAGCCTAAATACGTTTCTAATTCTTTGTTATCTAGTGTGAATTCTTGTTCCCAAGGTTTTTCTAAGGAAGTAACAGAGGCAGCAAAAATTAAGTGCATACAAGCTGCTCGAATATCCACAGATTCAAAAGCCGCAATCCCCTCTTCATAGCTCAATGTCTCAGATGCTGCGGAAATAGCATCCTCAGTAAGTCTAAACTCAATTTTTCCTTTTCCCTGTTTTACTTGGCGCTGAAAATAGAGCTTGCCTTGACTATCGCTTTGCCAAGGAAATACATCTGCCTTGGCTAGTACGTTACATGCTTCCCAAATAACCATTGATGATGACATGGGATTACTGTAACCATCAGCAAAAAGATGATGAGTGGTCAAAACTTTTGAATCAATTTTATATCTTCCTTTTTTGGCGGGTAAGTGAGTAGGCACACTACTTGGGCACAAACTTGCACACAGGGGGTCGAATTCTTGATCTTCACAATTATTACATAAACCCGGTTCAATCCAATACCTATCATTTTCATCAAATTGAATTGCACCTGTTGGACATTGAGGAGCGCATAAACCACATTCATCACATTTGTCCGGAATGGTATAAGCCATAATCGTTTTCTCTTTGATAACTACTTTTTATGTGAAAATCTCCTATGATTTAATTTTAAAATAGCCAAATTTATCGAAACCTATTTATAATTTAGTTATGGGTTTTAATTTGTTCAAGTTCCGAACAATTTCTGGTACTCAAGGCTGAAAATATTTTGATTGGTCTGCTTGATTCTAATCATACATAGCCCTAAGCTAAAGTTTAGGAACCTTAAATAGCAATCATTTTTATTTATATCAGTCTAGAGTACCAGTTGCTGAAAAAAATTAAATTTGGAGCACTATTTCCATTTATTATTACCTAAAGTATTTTTAAGTTTTGTTATATTTGATATAGTTAGAAGTTAAACCTTTATTCTTCATATTTTCTTAAGATTTAACCATGCTTTTTTTGCATAATTAAGTTGTAATTATTGGATTGAATCAGTTATTTTACATGAAAAACGATAAAATACTAATAATTATAAAGTCCATAAATAATATCATTTACCTAAAAAAATGCGATCAATATAAGGAAAGGAAGGAACGCCCACCCTTGACGGAAGGAACAGTATACATAGCAAGGTTTTTTCTTGTGTAATAGTATTAATATATAACAGCTCTATTTGAGCATTTTAAAATTAATTTGATATAATATTTTTGAGATAAAGAGAGAAAATTAGTGACAGCATTGGTATGGCCTTTAAGAATAGCTATAAGATTAAGCAAAAAGCAACAATAGCAAAATAAAGCCTTTTATCGATAGGCAATTTCTATCAAAATAACATAATTCTTGAGGGATTTAGTTGAATCATCCAAGGAAGAGGAGTATCTTTTAACTCTACCCATTTATCTTTAAAAACTTCCGCTTGTAGATGATAATCTTCCGGGTGATTGGCAGGTTGGTTTAATTTAAGATACAGAGTCATACGGTGTTGAGTTTCACTGATAGTCGCTAACCAGCAAGGAAAAGTATTGACCAAATCCTCTCTATCAGTAAATATTAACTGATGGGCACGAATAGCCACATATTCAAAAGATTCTGGTAAGGGTTTTATTACTGTGAGGGGACAATCCCAGGCGATCGCCTGAACTTGGTCTTGATTAATCCTGATCACAGGAGAAAAGTTCTTACAACCAGTTAATTGTGCTACTCTAAAGTTATTCGGATGTTCAAAAATCTCTTGTTTTGTACCATGAGCCATTACTTTGCCCCTGTCAACCACCAAAAGGTTAGGACATACTCGATAGGCTTCCTCTAGGTTGTGAGTGATAAACAAAGTTACCCCTTGATAGCGAATTAAATTATTACGGAGAATTTTTTCCTGTTTATCTCTTAAATAGGTATCGAGAGCTGAAAAAGGTTCATCTAAAAGCATGATATCAGGTTGACTAGCCTTAGCTCTAGCTAAGGCTACTCTCTGTTGTTGTCCTCCAGAAAGCTGAGTTGGATAGCGATCGCCCATACCTGGTAAATCTACGGCAATTAATTGGGCTTCTACTTCTTGTTTTATTTGTAGAGGAGATTGTCTAGAGGGCATACCAAAAGCAATATTCTCTGCAATAGTTAGATGAGGGAAGAGAGCATAATTTTGAAACAAGAAACCACAACGGCGCTCTCTTGGTGGTAAATTAATCTTCAAAGCTGAATCAAATAAAACCTTTCCGTTTAAAACAATCCGTCCTTCATCAGGCTCAGATAATCCAGCAATACATCGCAAAATTAGACTTTTACCAGCACCAGAAGCCCCTAGTAAACCCAGAGGAGTTTGGTCTGTGGTAAAAGTAATATCTAATAAAAATCCTGGAAGTTGTTTTTGAATGTCAACAAATAGTTCAATTTTGGCTTTAGGTAAAGGATAATCTAGAGTTGTTTCAGGTTTTCCTGACCGAGGAATATATCTGGCTATCAGTGAATTCCAGAAAATGAGAAAACCAGGGGATTTTGATTGATAATTTCCCTGTTTGTTGCTGTCATAATTAGTTGCTGTAATTACTCCCAAAGAAATAAAGAGCATAATTATCACTAAAAACAAAGCTCTATTCATATCCCCACCTTCAGCGGCAAAGAAAATAGCGATAGGAATAGTCTCAGTTTTGCCGGGAATTGACCCTGCTAACATCAAAGTTGCCCCAAATTCACCCAAAGCTCTAGCAAAGACGAGTAAAGTACCAGCAATGAGACCAGGCTTAGCTAAAGGCAGAATAATTCGCCAAAAAATCGTCAATTCATTAGCACCAAGAGTTCTAGCACAGGCAAGGAGATTAGAATCAATTTGTTTAAATGCCCCCAGAGTAGTTTTATACATCAAGGGAAAAGCCACTACTGTAGAAGCGATAACCGTAGCAAACCAAGAAAAAACAATACTAATTCCCAAGGAATCTAATATTTGACCGATGAATGTATTTTTTCCGAATAAGAGCAAAAGTAGAAAGCCTACCACTGTAGGAGGAAGCACTAAGGGCGCAGTTAATAAACTTTCGATGATTTCTTTACCCTTACCTCGATATCTCAACATCCACCAGGCCGTTATTATGCCTAAAAAAAAGGTAATTGCCGTGGCAGTAGTCGCAGTTTTGAGAGAAATCCAAATAGGGGTTAAATTTGTCATTCGATTCTCAATTGTTAATCATGTTAATAATGATATCTACATTAAGCAATTAAAATAGCATTATTTTCTACAGTATAGAGTTTAAGAGGATTGATACTCTAATTGGAGCGATCGCGCGATCGCCTAGTCAAGCTGAAGAAAGGAGTGGGATTTGGCTTTGTCGAACTGACGTTAACTGAAGTCAATTTAGGTAAGATCAAATTGATTAAAAAATGCTCAAAATATAGAAACCGAGAATGATCCCCCCTATGCTTTATAAGGAACTCTGAAATCCTTGTATAGCAGGGAGAGGGGGAGCAGGGGAGCAGGGGAGAGGGGGAGAAATTTTAAGTAAAATTACTTTTTGGTATGAATTTAAATTTACAAGTATACTTAGAGTAGCGATCTATCTATCTATATTGAACGCACCCCATCCAAATCGAAGCGCCCTAGAAGCGATCGCGCGATCGCCTAGTCTTGAACCTACTTTTCCGGGCGAAGGTGTAGGGAAAAATGAAGAGCAAGATATACTCTATCCAGGTGCTAATTTTGAACAATCTCTGCCAACTATAAATAAATATGAAAGGGAGAAACCAAAATAATCTTACAGGAAGTGAGCGAAAAGAGCTAATAGATGCTTTATATTCTCTCGAATCGGGAAAATTTAATCAATTAATATTTATTATTTCTCCTCCACCAGGCACGATTGCGTCCATGCCTTCTAAACAATCAGATAGGGCTTATGACTTACTTCAATGGGCAAAATCCTATAATGGATGTGGTTTAGAGACTATTAGGCAAACTCTGTTGGATTTAACAGATGAAGATATAGAACCAAAAATACCAAGCAGATATTTTAATCAAGCGCCTCCTTTACCACGCTATTTTGTAGAACGTCCAGAAGTCACTCTTGAACTAAAAAAACGTCTCTTATCTCCAGAAACAGGCCAAAATGGAACTTTAGTTATTAGTGCCATCTATGGATTAGGAGGTATTGGCAAATCTACCTTAGCCGCAGCTTTAGCCCATGATTGTGAAGTTCAATCTCATTTTCCTGATGGTATTTTTTGGGCCACCTTAGGTCAACAACCAGATATTTTGTCTTTTCTCCACGCTTGGATACAAGCATTAGGAGATTATCACTTTAAACCAACTAGTATAGAGACAGCTACTACACACTTAAGAAAATTACTAGCAGATAAAAAAGCCCTATTAGTAGTTGATGACCTTTGGAATTCTGAGGATGTCGAACCTTTTCAAATTGCAGGAAAAGGATGTCAAGTTTTAGTTACCACTAGGGAAGCAGATGTTAAAGGGGCGATTCGATATGACTTAGACCTCATGACTCTAGAACAATCCCTAGAGTTATTAACCTCTTGTTTAACTAATCAACTAACAACCGAAGAACGTAAGCAAGCAGAAACTTTAGCAAAAACAGTAGGATATTTACCCCTAGCTTTAGAATTGGCAGCAGCTCGAATTAATAAAGGCATATCTTGGAAAAAAATTCTCTGTGATTTACAATCAGAAATTGTCAAATTAGAAAAATTAGATCTAAAGAAACAGAAATCTAATCAACCAATTAGCGAAGAAAAGCGAAAGAATTATAGTTTAGTAGCTTGTTTTAATCTAAGTTTAAGAGGATTAGATTCTGAAGAATTAACAAAATTTACTTGGCTAGGTGTGTTGCCTGATGATGTTAGTATTACTCACAAAATGACAGCAACTTTATGGGAATGTGATGAAGATGAAGCTGAAGACACTTTAATCGATTTACGAAATAAAGCTTTATTATTACCAGGAGTTTCTAGTGAAGAGGGAACTAACTATCGCTTACATGACCTCTTACATGACTTAGCGCGGAATCTGCTTCAATCACCCACACAACCTGATGAAGATTGGCAATTACCAGGATTAGGACTATCTATTGCCCAAGCACATCAACAATTATTAAAAAGATATCAACAACAAATTACAAATGGTCTATGGCACAGTTTAGATGATGATGGCTATATTTATAACCAATTAATCTGGCATTTTCAACAAGCTGAGAGAATTGAAGAGATACATCAATTACTTAGAGAAGAAAACTCCCTTGGAACAAACGGTTGGTACAGTCAGTGTGAGAAACAAGGTAAAACAGCTAATTTCATCAAGGATATATCAAAGGCTTGGCAACTAGCAGAAGAGGATTTTGACAAAAACCCCACAGAATCAATTAGTTTACAGTTTCGTTATGCTCTAATCTTGACATCTCTTAATAGTTTGGCAGGAAATATTAGAGCAGGGTTGATAGCGGCATTAGTGGAAAAAGAAATTTGGACACCAGCACAGGGATTAGCTTATATCAGGCAAAACCAAGATTCACACAGTCAAGCTGAAGGATTAGCGGCGATTGTTAAATATCTGCCTCCTTCTTTGTTAGCATCTGCTTTAGAAATAGCCCGAGGCATTGGAAATGAATACTCCCGAGCTACGGCCTTATCGGGGTTAGCCGCTCATTTTCCCGAAGTGTTACCCAAGGCATTAGAAGCCGCCCGAGGCATTAGATCTGAATACTACCGAGCTGGGGCCTTATCAGGGTTAGCCCCCCATTTCCCTGAATTGTTACCGTCCGCATTAGAAGCCGCCCGAGGCATTGGAGATGAAGACCACCGAGCTTGGGCCTTATCAGAGTTAGCCCCCCATTTACCTCCTGAATTGTTACCCTCCGCATT
>NZ_JALKVM010000184.1:0-2345 GCF_057440575.1 Johannesbaptistia floridana | reverse complement strand
AGCAGGGAGCAGGGAGCAGGGAGCAGGGAGCAGGGAGCAGGGAGCAGGAGGCAGGGAGCAGGAGGCAGGAGGCAGGAGAGTTAGGAGGCAGGAGGCAGGAGAGTTAGGAGGCAGGAGTTAGGAGTTAGGTACAACCTCATGAGTCCTTTGAAACGCTATATAATTTACAATAATCTTTGAGTTTTAGAGATAAGATTTTGAGCAATTTCTTCTTGAGTTAATCCCATAGAAAATAATCCACGCATAATAAGATCAATACTGAAAAGAAGCATCTCCTGCTTCTATTTTTGCTACTCGCGATTGACTTGATTGCATTTTTTCAGCTAATGCGCTTTGGGAAAGTTCTTTGCTTTCTCTCCGTAATTTAAACAACTCAATTAATGTTGCTTTAAATTCAACTAATTTGCTTTCAGATTCTTCTAACTCTAAAAAATCTTTGACTGTTCCAACTTGCCAACCTGCCGCTTCTAGTCGTTGACGTTTACTCAAATCCATTGCTTTTCTCTCCTAAATGTATTTTAAATTGAGTCGTATTCTTTTAACCGTTTTTGGCATTTTTCAATAATCTTTGCTGGAGTTTTATTGGTTTTTTTAGAGAACACTTCTAAAATTACTTCAAAACTCATTACTCAACCACCACCAGTAACATTAGGTAAAGATGCGAGGGTCTGAGTTTAACCACACTAGATACTTATCATCTGAATACATATAGCAGTGCTCGTTGTAGTGTTAACCATATTTAGATAAACTTTTCCCCCCAACCCCCCTTATTAAGGGGGGCTTTTGATGATAACTGTAAACATCTCTTTGCTCATTGCTATAATTGCTTACTTTAAGTGTATTTTATGTCAATTTCGACATAATAGCAAGTTTTTTCGGTTCTGTTGTAAAGAACTGGAGTTTAGACTAAACATCATTCTAATTCTTTTTGACTGTTTTCTAATTTAGTTAATTCAACTACTTGCCTACTTAAAACAATTTCTTCATCTGGTGATAAAAGCCTTATACTACCTATTTCTTTTAAGTATTTACCCAGCAAATCAATTTTCTCTGACTTTCTATTTTTCTTTTTTTCTAGTTCTTGTCTGTTATAGCAACTCGCCTTGTAGATGTTTATAACTGTGATAAAAAGCCCCCCTTAGTAAACTATCCTTTATAAGCAAGCAACTCACCAAACCCTTGTATAGCAGGGAGCAGGAAGCTTCTGAGCAGGGAGAGCAGGGCTGTTTTGTTCTTGACAAAGAAAATGGTGAGGAGGAGCTTCTGAGCAGGGAGCTTCTGAGCAGGGAGAGGGGATTTTTACTAATAATAAATACCCTTTTTTCTAATAATAGCTAAAAAGAGCGTAAACTTTTGTGGTGTCTAGCTTCTAGCTAAGACAAAATTTTAGAATAAAAAGCCCCCCTTAGTAAGGGGGGTTGGGGGGATCATTTGTGATCAATCAAAATATATTGTGTTAACACAAACTACTGCTATATATATGCCCTGAGTAAGGGGGGTTGGGGGGAAAAGTTAGTGATAAATGTTGTTAACACCACTGCGATCGCTGCTATAATATCTTTTGGTACTGTGAATATAGTTTTGCACTATTAGATACATTTTTACTTAAATTTCTGAATAAATTAAGCTCGGAAAAACTGGATTTTTTAAGATTAATTTCTTTTTGGTTGATGTTTATTTGTAAATCAAAATTTTTAGAAAAACTTTTAGTAAACGTTCTAATAATAAGTTTTGTGTAATTAATTGTTGTTAGGAGTAAAAATTTAGTTGGATTAATAATATTCATGTTTCTTTACCTGTAATGATTTTCATTTCTGCTGAAGTTAAGCCATATAAATGGCCTACTCTTGCGTCTATTTCTGCTTCATATTCTTCTACTCGCTTTCCTTTGGCGTCTAGACATTTTTGTACTAGTTTTTCTATGATTTTGCCCTCTGTTTCTGTTACTTTGGGTATAGGGATTTGTGAAACATACATAGGTTTATACTCTAAAAACCTCCCTTCTCTTATAGCGGCTATTTGAGAAATAAAGTAACTAGTTAAATTAGAATTTAAAATAGCAATTAAAAGCTTTTCTGCTTGACTTGTAAGTAAATTTGCAGGCGCCGAAATAAAGACACCAGATGCAGCTATAGAAAAATTAGGCTTTGTTGATAAATTACCCCAAACAATTTTAGGTGTCTCAAATTCTTGCCAATAGGCGACATTATCTTGAATTTCATACCATTTATAGCTGCCTGCTTTTCTTCCTCCTTTTATACCAGGTGTTAATCTATCTTTATACTGAAGTAAATAATTTTTTATAGCCGGATATTCTTCAATATTTATTCCACGTCTTGTAAAGA
>NZ_JALKVM010000183.1:0-2347 GCF_057440575.1 Johannesbaptistia floridana | reverse complement strand
ATGAGTTTTGAAGTAATAAGTAATGAGTAATGAGTAAGAAGCCAGTAACCTGTAGCTTGTAGGTTGGGCTGGGAGATAACCCAACAAACATGAGTAATAAGTAATGAGTAACGAGTAATGAGTAAGAAGCCTGTAACGCACCAAATTAAATCAGCGCTATAGGGCAACCTCTTTTGCTGATACAAGAAAACAATTTAATCGCCTAAAAACCGCAACAAAGTTTGATAGTCTGTAAGATCATCCCAAGGAGCAACAAAAATAAACCAATTGTATTTGTTAATAGCGGCGATCGCTGTTTGTCTATCTATTGTCAAACCTAAGCTCATAAAACCTTTGATAAGCTCTTTTACTTCAGTAGGTTGAGCTTGATTAATTGCTGTAATTAATTCTTGTTGTAATGGTTTTTGAGCAAGTTTTAAGGGAATTGTCGGTGTTTTCGGTGGAGGGGAAGTAATGCTTAAAGGTAAAATTTTCTTGAATAAATCAAGCATTTCTCCTAAGATATCTTTGATGGTAGTAAGTGCCGCAAAATTTTCGATGCCTTCTAGTTGATAAAGTTGTTGCAAGCGACTGTATATATCAGTAGCTATTTCGGTGATGTTAACTTCTTTCTCTATTTCTTCCTTAAAAATTTCCATGGCTTTGGGAAAATCTTGGCCCTCAAATTTCATCAAATTATGAATAAATTCATGTAGGGTAGCTAGTGCCGCCATCATGCTTTGTTTCATATCATATAAAGCGATCGCGTGAATTGATTTATCTTCAATCCCCTTCAACCCGGGAAACACCGACTGATAATGTTTTTCACCATTTATCAACAGAAAATTGAGAGATTGTAAACACAAATCTGTATCTAATAAAGGGGTTTGATTCTGGAGTGAAAATCCTGGGTTTTCTGGTTGTGCTTGTTTGAGGATATATTCATAAAAACTGTAGTGATTAGCGTGATTTTGTAACCAACGGAGAAAAAATGCCTGTGGTTTATCAAAGTATGTCAGAGCATTTACTTGAGGAGGATTGAAAGAAGGAGGAGCATTTTGATTAATTTCTAGCAATTGCAACATTTTTTCTAAATTAACTAACTTCACTGTTTTATCAAAAGAGCGAGTAGCGAGATATTGACCATCAGGAGAAAATGCCACATCCTCAACCTTATCCTGATGACGAATGGTAGTAACTTCCTTGCCATTAGATACCTTGACTAACTTCGCTGTTTTATCAAAAGAGCCAGTAGCGAGATATTGACCATCAGGAGAAAATTTCACACCCCAACTCCCGTGATGACCAATGGTAATAACTTCCTTGCCATTAGATACCTTGACTAACTTCGCTGTTTTATCAAAAGAGCCAGTAGCGAGATATTCACCATCAGGGGAAAATTTCAAAAAGCGAAGCTCATCCTGGTGGCGAATAGTAGTAACTTCTTCTCCACTAGACACCTTGACTAACTTTACCGTATTACTAGATGTAGCAACGAGATATTGACCATCAGGAGAAAATTTCACAGCCGAAACCCTATCCTGATGACGAATGGTGGTAATGTAGTCACCACTAGACACCTTGACCAACTTCGCTGTTTTATCCTCCGAGCTAGTAGCGAGATATTCACCATCAGGGGAAAATGCCACAGCCAACATCCAACCTTGATGACTAATGGTGGTTATTTTTTCACCACTAGACACCTTGACTAACTTCACTGTATTATTCTCAGAGTGAGTAGCGAGATATTGACCATCAGGGGAAATTTTCACATCAAAAACCCTATCCTCATGAAGAATGGTGGTTATTTTTTCACCACTAGACACCTTGACTAACTTCACTGTTTTATCCTTAGAGCTAGTAGCGAGATATTGACCATCAGGAGAAAATTGCACATCAAAAACTTTATCCTGATGAGGAATAGTAGTAACGTAGTCACCACTAGACACCTTGACTAACTTCACTGTATTATCCCAAGAGCGAGTAGCGAGATATTGACCATCAGGGGAAAATGCCATATCCTCAAGGTTATCCTGATGACGAATGGTAGTAACTTCCTTGCCATTAGATACCTTGACTAACTTCGCTGTTTTATCAAAAGAGCGAGTAGCCAGATATTGACCATCAGGGGAAAATGCCATATCCTCAAGGTTATCCTGATGACGAATGGTAGTAACTTCCTTGCCATTAGATACCTTGACTAACTTCACTGTTTTATCTCTAGATTCAGTAGCGAGATATTGACCATCAGGAGAAAATTTCACATCAAAAACCCAAGCCTGATGACGAATGGTGGTAATGTAATACTCTTCCTTGACAATTTTCAAGAACAATTCTCTCATAATCGCCTCAATTAGCGACTTATCTT
>NZ_JALKVM010000182.1:0-16408 GCF_057440575.1 Johannesbaptistia floridana | reverse complement strand
TTTTGCAAGCCCCCACTATAATCGGTACTCCGATGATCGTGGTGGGATGTTGACTGAGTTAAATAATGACAATATTGCTAGGGGTTAAATCTGGACTACCCTCAAGAATAGCAATTTCTAAAGGTGCAACATCCCCAACAGTTCCATCTAGATCATATTGTAGACTACCACTAGTAGAATCATAGAGAAAACGATGGTCTGCACTCAATTCCTCTGAACTATCAATAAGATAAAATTGATTAGAAGAAATGGGGCCAAGATTCAGTAAATCATCAGAATTTACGGCAAAATCACTAGCAGAAATATTGATAAAATCAGCAGCAGGATTAAAATCAGCAATAGTATCCACACCTCCATCAGAAGTTAATCTATCTTCGGTAGAATTAGCAAACTCGATATCTTGATCAAAAACAAATCTATCTCTACCAGTACCTCCGTTGAGTAGATCATCATTTTCACCACCATTTATAGTATCGTTATCTTCGCCACCGAAAAGGCGATCGCTGTCTTCCCCGCCATCTAACTGGTCACGTCCATTAGCGCCTAGGAGTAAATCTTGGTCATCGCCACCGAAGAGGCGATCGTTCTCACTACCACCGCTAAGTTGATCATCGCCATCTCCTCCCAACAGCAAATCATTGTCACCGCCACTTCTTAGGTCATCATCCCCATCATTACCAAATAGTCTATCTCTACCTAATTCTCCAAAGAGAGTATCGTTTCCTTCACCACCAACAAGAATATCATTACCATCACCTCCACCTAAACGGTCTGGTCCTTCTCCTCCATCTAGGGAGTCATCTTGATCTCCACCAAATAATCTATCTCTACCATCATTACCTTCTAGAGTATCATCACCCGTGGCACCCAACAGGGTATCATTATCATCTCCGCCTCGTAATTCATCAAGGCCACCACCTGAACGTAGTTTATCTTCACCTTCACCACCCTCTAGAGTATCTCTGCCACGACCTCCAAAGAGACTATCATCTCCATCTAGTCCTAATATTTCATCATCGACATCAGTACCAATTAAAGTATCATCATCCTCAGTACCAGTAGTTACCAAAGCTTCTATGTCAATCACTTCTGCTGAGTCAATCACTGAGGCTGTCTCTAAAAACTCTTTTTGGTCTATAGGTGCATCTGTACTGATTTCAGCGATTTCATCTATAACATCAATTCCTGCTTCTATTTCACCAAAAACAGCATAATTACCATCTAAAAATTCTAAATCAGTTAAAGCAAAATAAAACTGGGAAGAAGCTGTGTCTAAAGCCGTGGCACGTGCCATGGCTATGGCGCCACGAGTATGTTTTAATTCTGGTTCTATTCCTTCAGGTAAAGTTTGATTATATAGAGGTTCTGAAGCACCTTCTGGTTTAATTTCTAGGGGAATATTGCGTCTTTCTCCCGTTTCAGGATCTATATATCCACCAAGTCCATATTGCTGAAAGGGAATATCAGAGTCTTTACTTTGGGGATCTCCACCTTGGGCTACAAAAGGATTTGGTTCTCTAATTACTCTATGAAATCTAGTACCATCGTAGAATCCCTGTACAGTTAAATCTACAAAATTTCCTGCTGTAATCGGGGCATTATCTCCATCTAGTCTAATAATTACCGGGTTGCCGTCGATAACCATCGCTATTGTAGCTTGACCTTTTAAGCTTCTTTCCATTGTTAGATTAAATATAAAATATGTTAATTATGAACAACAAGTTTTATTTTAAATTGATTTTGCTCTTATTTGAAAATCATCAGATTAGGATAATCCCGTAGAATATTTTAACATCTCGATGAATTTGGAATAATATAATGTATAATATTTAGTGTGCAACCTAAAAACTTGCATCCGAAAGTGAGACCCTGAGAAAGTCTCCAACCTAAATCTATTTTTTCTATCTCTAAATTCAACTACTTAGTATTGACTGCAATATTATTTATTTATGGTTTACTTAGCTCCTCGGCATTTGCTCAAATTAATTCTTTACCTAGTGAAGCAACTCAAGAGTTAGAACAAGAAGAATTAGACGAAGAAAGAGAATTACAAATCAACCCAGAAAGTCAACCTCAACCTCCCACGGAAGAAACACTAACTCCAAGTGAAGCAACCCAAGAGTTAGAACAAGAAGAGTTAGACGAAGAAAGAGAATTACAAATCAACCCAGAAAATTAACCTCAACCAATTGTGGAACTTTGGTTCTGTTGCCAAAAATTTCTGTTATTGTGTAACATACTTTAATTTAAAAAATAGTTTTATACTCAAATTTGAAATAAATATTAAAATTTAAATCAATGTAAATAAATAATATATACTTAATTTAGAAATTGTTTTAACAGTAAAGACTTGAATTGAAAAAAAGAATCATTATGAAGCCTTATTTACCAATCAAATTAACTTTAGCTAGTTCCTTATTGATTTTTACCTTTTCCTCACAGGTCTACTCCCAATCTACTCCTGTAATTAATGAACCAGGTTGTATTAGAGAACCTCAAGCTTTTATTCCTCCAGAAAATTTAGCAATGATGGCCTATCAAGGCTATTTAGAAAAACAAGGAATACCTGGATATCAGGTGTTTGAAACTGAGTATAAAGCAGGTAAGGTAACAGCAGAAGCTGTGGTAGAAGCAGCAGTTGAAGGCTGTTTATTAAGTGACCAGTATGGTATTCCTAGTCATAATAAATATATAGAAGAGGTTAAAGAACAAATTAATCAATTAATTGTAGAGAATGAAGGCCGTTAAAACATGAATAAGAAATTTTATTGACTCTCACTTATAATTTTATTGCTTGTAATTTTCAGGGGAAATTTTAAGAATATCTTCTCTAAACAAATTGCTAATAATACTCAACAGTAATTCTACGATATTTACCGAAAAAGGGTTATAGTAACAAGAAAATCACAAGGATAGAGTTGAATAATTTCATGACCTTGATTACCCTTATAAAGATATAGCAATTGTGGGATCTTTAGGGAAAAAAAGGTTATAGTAACAATTGAGCTGAAATTTTATTTCTATATACCATTTCAAAGGACTCATGAGGTTGTACCTAACTCCTGCCTAGGTGCCCTGTGCCTCGGAGCCTCGAAAAGGATAACCTTTGTACCTCACCAGCCTTAAAAAGGCTATATTTGCCAGCAACTATTTAAAAGTATTAGCAAGTTCAAACAAAAAATCAAAAATTTTTGAGTTTTACGGTATTAAATAGAAAAAATCAGCTCAATTATGCAATAACTAGTAAAAATCATTTGAACTGGGTAATTAGTTCAAAGTCCAGATAAATATAGTAATTAGTAGGTGTTTTAGCTAAAAATTATGGATAACTATTGGCAAATTATCTTAGAACTAATACTAGGAGTTACTCTAAGCGCTGCTGTGGGATTTAGAGTCTTTGTACCACCTTTGATACTCAGTCTATCATCTATGTATGGAAACGTAGAATTATCTCCTGAATTTGCCTGGGTGGGTTCTCCCTCAGCTTTGATTTTACTATCGGTAGCTACTTTAGTAGAAATAATTGCTTACTACATACCCTTTGTAGATAATTTACTAGATACAACACAACTTCCCTTAGCTATGGTGATTGGAACTTTAGTAACAGCTAATAGTTTGGGAGAAGTTGACCCAGTTTTACAGTGGACAGCAGCAATCATAGCAGGAGGTGGAGCCTCAGGGGCTGTGGTAGGATTAAACAGTTTAGCGAGATTGACAGTAAGTGGTTTAACAGGGGGATTGGGTAACTTTTTGTTAGCCACTGGAGAAGCAATAAGTGCCACAGCCTTATCACTAATTGTAGTGGTAGCCCCAATTTTAGCACCAGTTGCTCTAGTTTTAGTAATTTCGGCAGGAGTCTATTTATTGTTAAACTATCAAAAGTTAAAAGAACAACTGTTCTCAAAAAATGAACAATCAACCAAACAAGCAGATTAAAATCGCTGTAGTGGGAGATGTCCACGACCAGTGGGAATTAGAAGATGCAATAGCTTTAGAAAAGCTAGGAGTGAACCTAGTTCTATTTGTGGGGGATTTTGGCAACGAATCCCTAGAGGTAGTCGCCAAAATTGCCCAAATAAAGTTACCCATGGCCACAATTATGGGAAATCACGATGCGTGGTATACAGCATCAGACTGGGGAAGGAAAAAAAGTCCCTACGATCACAGTAAAGAAGATCGAGTCAGTAAACAATTAGAACTTTTAGGAAAAAGCCATGTAGGTTATGGTATACTAAATTTTCCAGAATTGAATATTTCTGTGGTGGGAAGTCGTCCTTTTAGTTGGGGAGGACCACAATGGAGAAATAAACAATTTTATCGCGATCGCTATCAGGTGAATAACTTTGAAGAGTCTACAGCGAAAATTGTAGCGGCAGCTAATCAAGCAACCTGTGAAAACCTAATTATCTTAGGACATAATGGACCGTGGGGATTAGGCGATCAACCCTTTGATTCTTGTGGAAGAGATTGGAATCCTGCTGGTGGAGATTATGGAGATCCAGATTTGACTGAAGCGATTAAGCAAATTCATAGTATGAATAAGCGTCTTAATTTAGTAACTTTTGGTCACATGCACCACCGTGTCAAGAACAATGACTCAAGAATTCGTCAAGTGATTAATCAAGATAACCAAGGAACAATCTACTTTAACTGCGCTAGTGTACCAAGAATTATCACAACTAACAAAGGAAAACAACGTAACTTTTCCTTGATAGATTGGCAACAAGGAAGAATTAGAGAAATCAGCTTAGTTTGGATAAAAGAAGATTATACAATAGTCTCTCAGCAAGTGTTTTATCAACACAAAATTAGGTACAGTATTGTATAGTTAATAAAAATATTGTCAATTAATCAAAACTAAAGTTAAATTATATATCGTGTGGTGTAAACGAGGAAAACGAAAATGTCTAATATCGAACACATTAAAGAACTTTTAACTATTTTCCAAGACGAAGAATTTATTAGAATAGATGGAACTGCAAGGGACGATAGTCTCAATGGTGCCAATGGAAACGACTCAATCAGTGGCTTTGCAGGTAACGATACTCTTAGTGGCCTAGAAGGCAACGATATTTTACTCGGTGGTGATGACTCAGATACTTTAGATGGGGGTCCAGGGGATGACACCCTAGATGGTGGCAGAGGCGGTGACAATATGTCGGGAGGTCCCGGCAGTGATACCTATCAGGTAAATAACACAGACGATGAAGTCATTGAGATACTCAGGCAAGAAGGAACAGATTTGGTAATTTCTTCAGTTCCTTTTGTATTAGGGACTGGTATAGAAAACCTAGATTTAATCGGTAATAATCCTATCTCCGGTACGGGTAACGAATTAGGGAACAGAATCAGTGGAAATGGAGCGGAAAATATTCTCCTAGGCAGTGATGGGAACGATACACTCATCGGCAACAATGGAGAAGATACTCTAAATGGCGGTGAAGGTATTGATGTATTAAGAGGCGGTAAGGATGATGATCAGTATTTTGTAGATAATGAAGAAGACGTAGTTTTAGAAGGGAGAAATGCTGGAATAGATGAAATAAATGCTTCTGTAACATATTCTCTAGCTTCAGCGGATAATGTAGAAAACATAACATTAATTGGAGAAAATCCTATTAATGCCACAGGAAACAGTGAAGATAATAATGTTATTGGTAACGATGCCAATAATTTATTAGAAGGTGGTAGAGGAGATGATTTCTTAAGAGGAAATGATGGGAATGACACCCTCGACGGCAACAGTGGCGCAGACTTTTTATTAGGGAGAAACGGGGATGATACCTACATAGTATCGGACTTTGATGACACTGTTCTAGAAAATGGAAGCAGAGAAGATATTGATACAGTAGTCACACCTCTAAGTTATATATTAGGAGATAATATAGAAAACTTAACCTTAGTAGGTGATAACCCTATCAGAGGAAATGGAAATGAACTAAATAACTTTATAATAGGTAACTCTGAGGATAACCTGATTACAGGGAGAACCGGAGATGATACTCTCAACGGTGACGACGGCGACGATACCATCAATGGAGAAGAAGGCGCCGATAGTATGATCGGGGGAAGCGGAAATGATCGCTTTTTCGTAGATAATGAAGAAGATAGAGTTCAAGAACTATCAAACTTAGAAACAGAAATAGATGAAATAAGAACAAGTGTTGATTATACTCTTCCCGATAATGTGGAAATTTTGAGAATAATCGACGATGGAAATACCGATGCTACTGGTAACGATTTAGATAACTCATTAATAGGAAATGAGGGAGATAACGAATTATCAGGTTTAGGTGGAAATGATACTATAGAAGGTCGCGAAGGAGATGATACTTTAGAGGGTGGTCCAGGTAATGATACTCTAGATGGAGGAACTGGAAACGACCTCTACAGAATAAATAATGAAGGGGACGTTATAGTTGGGGAAGAAGACAATGAAGACGATGTAGAGACAGTAGAATCAACTATTGATTTTACCTTACCAGAAAATTTAGAAAATTTGATCCTCCTAGGCAATGCAATCAATGGTATTGGTAACAGAGTCGATAACCAGATAATCGGAAACATCCAAAATAACCTCCTGGAAGGTAACCAAGGAAATGACCAAATTGAAGGCAACGCAGGAAATGATACTTTAACAGGGGGACCAGGTGATGATACCCTAGCAGGAGGTTTAGGTAACGATGAATACTTGGTGGATGATACAAATGATGTAGTAATTGAAGAACCAGGAGAAGGAATTGACACTGTTATCACAAGTGTAGATTTTGAAGTACCAGAGAACATAGAAAACATCATATTTACAGGACAAAATAACGCTACTTTAGTAGGAAACAGGGAAAATAATCGGTTAACTGGTAACGAAAACAACAACATCATCGAAGGTAGAGCAGGATTAGATACCCTAATCGGCAATGAAGGCGATGATACTCTAGATGGTGGTCTAGCAGTAGATAGTCTCGAAGGCGGTGAAGGTTCTGATACATATATAGTTAATTTAAGTAACGATGTAGTTGTAGAAACAGGAACTGGTGAGAGAGAAATCGACACAATTATCACTTCTACTGATTACGACATAGTAGAAAACGTCGAAAACATAGTTTTAGAAGGAAATCGACCCTTACAGAGTACTGGAAATGCACTAAATAATAATATGCAAGGGGATGAATTCGATAATACCCTAGCAGGAGAACAAGGGTCTGATACTCTAATTGGTGGTGCTGGGGACGATTTCCTAGATGGAGGACAAGGCAATGACCTAATGAATGGAGGTGAAGGAAGCGATACCTACATTGTTGATAACGGACGTGATGTGATCCAAGAAATAGCAAATGCAGAAGATGATGTAGATCAAGTTACAGCTTTCGTTAACTATACTTTAGACGATAACCTGGAAAATCTAGAATTAGTAGGGCAGGCTACACAGGGAACAGGAAATAATTCTGATAACGAAATTATCGGAAACGAGCTTGATAACAATCTTCAGGGTGAAAACGGAGATGATACTCTAGATGGCGGAGAAGGAAACGATCGCCTAGATGGAGGAAATGGAAATGATACTTATATCCTTGATAATCTTCAAGATACAATTATAGAAAGGGGATCAGCAAGAGATATAGATACTGTAGTCGCTCCCTTCAATTTGGATCTAGCAAATTTCCCGAGAATAGAAAACCTAGAACTTACCGGCACAGCATCCATAAACGGGACTGGAAACGATGATAATAATGAAATTATCGGTAACGAAGCTAATAACAATTTAGTAGGTCTAGCAGGGGAAGATACCATAATTGGAAACGACGGTAACGATACTCTCGATGGTACAGATGGTAATCAAACAGAGAATTCTAGTCCAGACACATTAATCGGAGGCAATGGTAACGACCTTTATTTAGTAAATGATCTACAAGATGTTGTAGAAGAAGAAGAAGATGGAGGGATTGATACGGTTGAAGCTTCTATAGAATATCCTCTCCCCGATAATGTAGAAAATATCAGAATAACCGCGGAGGGAAATTACGACTTGACCGGAAACGATCAAGATAATTTACTGGTTACAGGAGATGGGGACAATCAGCTAGAAGGATTAGCAGGAAATGATACCCTCAATAGTGGAGCAGGAGACGATACCCTCGATGGGGGAGCAGGTGCCGACTCTCTCTTAGGTGGTAGCGGCAGCGATAGCTACATAGTTAATGACTCAAGGGATGTGGTTGAAGAACCCACTGATGATGAAAATGGTGCAGGAAATGACACAGATATAGTTACTTCTTCTGTATCCTACCAGTTACCTACTAACGTGGAAAATCTAACGCTCACGGGAGAGGAAAATTTAGATGGTACTGGTAATGAACTTGACAACATTATCCAAGGCAACCAAGGAGATAACCGGATTAATGGTTTACAAGGTGCAGATACCATGGACGGAGGTCGCTCAGGAAATGACACTTATGTAGTTGATAACCCAGATGATGTAGTAATCGAAAATGGGAATGATACTGGTGATACAGTTGAATCTTCAGTAGACTATACCCTAGGAGATAATATCGAGAACTTAATTCTGATCGGTACCAATCGAATAAACGGGACTGGTAATTCTCTCGATAATCAACTCACAGGGAATAATCAGGCTAACCAACTCATTGCTGAACAAGGTAATGATACCCTCGATGGAGGAGAAGGTAATGATACGCTGATTGGAGGAGAAGGAAACGATCGCTATTTAGTTAGTAACAGTAATCAACAAATTATTGAGGAGAACAACGCAGGAACTGACGTGGTATTTGCCACCGCTAACTACACTTTAAGTGATAATATTGAAAGACTTGTCATAGAAGGAGAAGGGAACTTTTCAGCAATTGGTAATGATTTAGACAATGAGATGGTGGGTAATGACCGTAATAATGAAATTAATGGTGGATCTGGAAATGATGTAATAGAAGGCGGCCTAGGCAACGATGAAATTATCGGCGATAATGGTGATGACCGTCTAGTAGGTCAAGGGGGTCAAGACACACTCATAGGAGGTCAAGGGGATGATCTATTCGTCTACGAAAGTCCAGAAGATGGATTAGATACAATTATCAGATATGTTCCTAACGATGATACAATCCAAATAGTAGGGGCTGCTTTTTCAGATGATTTAGAACCTGGAAGTGCGATTGATTCTGATCAATTTATTATCGGTTCTAGCGCCGAAACTCCTCAACAGCGATTTGTTTACAACCAACAAGGAAATAACAGTACCCTTCTGTTTGATCCTGATGGTAGCGGTCCTATACGTCCTACTTCCTTAGCTAATTTTAGTGGTAGCGCCGACCTAACTAATAACGATATTTTCGTTATCTAAAATAAAATTAGCCTCATAGTAGTCTAGCCATATTGGTAATTAAACTAGCCTACTATCTTAAACTTTTCCTAAACTTTCATCCGATTATAAATGCCATTTTATAATCGGATTTATGATGACAAATCAGTAAATTCATCACAGGAAATAATCCGCCGAATCTCATCCTTGACAATACCAATAGCCATGGGACACCTAATATTAGGTAAAACGGCAACGTCATAAAGTTCGGTGACAATTCCTTCGATTTTTAACCAATGAACTATATCTCCAGTATTTAAGTCGATTATATATAGTCCACATCTCGGTTGGACCTGTTTCTTCTCTAAAATCTGATCTAAGGGTAAACCAGAAAAACTCTGATTGTGACGAGGTTGAGAGAGTCCGGCGATCGCATAATGATTGTGAAAAGCTAACCCTCTCAAATAACCAGGACAAAAACTAACTGGATTAAATTTACCCCTATTTAAATCAACATAACCAAATTCTCCATAACCTGAATTTAATACCCACAGACGATTATTATAGAAACGAGGAGAATGAGGCATAGATAAACCTTGACAAACGATTTCTCCCCTAGGCACTTCTAAAATACATCCCCCATCTAAGCGATGATCCCGCCAACCATCAGCCACATCACTTTGAGAAACAGTACTAACATAACCAGGTTTATTATTAACCATAGCCATACCATTCAGGTGACATCGGTCTTCTGCTGATAATTTTGAGATAAAAGGAGGAACCCACATCGGGGAAAAACTATGGGTATGGCTTACAGTAGCCAAACAACTAAAGAGAGTATTGACAAAAATTACTCTTCCTTGGTCATCTACTGCAATATCGTGAATATCTAAATCCCCCGTCACCAAGCTTGATTGGGGAATAAATACACGGTCATAAATATTGTCATGTAATTCTCCTGGTTGTAAGGCATTTTCAAATCTCCATAACTGAAATAGAGAACTAAGATAGAGAGTTTGATTATTACTCCATAAACCCATACAACGGTTAAAAGTTCTCTCAAATATAGATAGTTGATTATTTGGTTTTAATCCCACCATAAATACTTTACCCACTTGATAGGTGGTGAAAACTAAACTTAGCTTTTCTTCTGCTAACCAGGAGGTAAACTGACGGGAAGCCGATATAGATATAGATAGTGCCGGATTTTGATTCATTTTCAATTACTGTTTTTGCAAGATCTCAATATTAGTCATTACTTAAAAAAATAACCCTTTTCTACCTCAGTTTGGGATTCAGTAGAATCGTATGTCAGTAAATACTCTTTGGCGATCGCTTCACTCTTTCTTAACATTTCTACTTCTGTTTTCCCTATTTCTGTATCTGTAGATAGTAAAATCACCTGATGAGAGGCGGTGGGAAAATATCTTTCAATCAGATTGTAACGGTGAGAAGAATCCAATCTCCCTAGGGGTGTATCTATAGCTATGGGTAAATTTCGGCCCGAGACACGCGCTAAACCCCACAAAAAGGCGATCGCTAATAACTGTTTTTCCCCTGCTGAGAGACGATGTTTTGGTACTCCTTTACCATTACTATCATATAAATATATACTAAAGTTTTTACTATCAATAGCTACGCGATTCACTAAATCAGATTTATGTAAAAGATAACGAAAACAAGCTGTAACCTCCCCCTCTAGTTTATTTAATTTTTTCAAAGTTAAACGTTCTCTAAATATTGCCAAAGTTTTTTTCACCTTAGCTGCTGTTTTGATAATATGTTCACTATTTTGTTGAGCTAAATTTTCTTCTGTGTAATTTCCTAATTCTTTTTTAGACTGTTCAATTAGTTTTTTAACTTCTTCATACTCACGCTTACCTTCATCATAAAGCCTTTGGGCTTCTCTTAACTCTTGTTGGGCTAATTTTAATTCTTCATTTAACTGAGTATAAGCCTCTGGAGATGCTGCTAAAGCTAATTCTCTCTCATAACTATCTTCTATATTTTCTAACTCTGCCAATTCATTTAATATATCATCTGCCTGCTTTGTTTCTTCAGGTAGTTGATAGTCTATAACTCTCTCTAACTGTTTAAGATCTTCTTCATCTAATTTTAGCCATGGTTCTTCTTTTTCCCCAATGATTTCATTTACATAGGAATTCTCTGTATTCAGAAAATCAGTTATTTTTTCGATCTTATCTCTCTCTAAATCTATTTTTTCTAAATAATCCAGTAATTTATTTTCTCTTTCCTGCAAAACATTACGAGTCACCAAATATTCCCTATATACTTTTTCTTTCTTTGCTTGAAGTTGTGCTTGTTTCAGTAAAGGTAAAATTAATTGTAAGGGTAAAAATTTAGCACTTAGTTGACGAAGTTGTTCTCTTTTTGCTTCTACAGAGGAGTGAGTATTTTTGATTTGAGTTTCTAACTTACTTCTTTCTGAAGCGATTTTCCCTCCTTCTAACTGAAAAGCCACTAAAGCATCTTGATAATTGCTATTCTTCTTTTTTAACTGCTTTTCTAAATTAACTAATTCAGCTTTAACTAAAGCTTCTGTTTTTGTTTGCTGCGCTAATTTTAATTCAATAGCTTCTAAGGTAGCTAATTGAGATTGAGTAGCCATAGCTTTACGTTTACGACTAACTAAGACATCTAAATCTAAATCTAAACGTTCTACTAATTCTAACCCCAATAAGGTGTAAATAGCATTAATTACTGATTCTGGTGGCGCATCTAATTCTGCTAATTCCTTAACTTGTTCGCCATCGAATAAAAAAAGATTAGAAATCCCTATAGGTAAAATACGCTCAATATATTCATCCCAGGTATTCACCAAGGCACTATCTGGCCATTCTCCCTCATATACTCCTAATTGATCTTTACCATCTTTAGGGGGTTTTGTCCATAGTCTAATAATTCTCAAATCCACCCATTGATCATCGCGAATATGTTCAAAGGCTAATTCGATGCTAGTTTTCTCCTGAATAGGAGTTTTTGAATTCACACATTGACTCAAAAAATCACTATAACTCAAATTACCTCGATTAGAACATTGTGCCCTTTGTCCATATAAAGCTAAACGAATAGCATCCATGAGAGTAGTTTTACCGCCACCATTCATTCCTCCAAACAGAATAATGGGACGACTGGTATCATCTGTCTGTGGAGTTAAATCAATAATATGGCGTCCGCGATAGGGACCAAAATTTTCTAAAACTAGTTCACGAAAAATCATTTGGTAAGGAAGTGAAAAGAGTTAATATTTGCACCGAATTAGCTTAGCATATTTTTAAAGAGGAGATTGCTTAATCAAGGTATAAAAGTAAAAATATAGCATTTTTCGGACTCATGAGGTTGTACCTAACTCTCGGAGCCTCTCGGAGCCTCAAAAGGATAACCTCTGTACCTCACCAGTATGAGAATTGCTATATAGACATTCTCAAGGTTGATTGTTTGTACCTTAATTAGCAATATCGATGAGATCTGCGAACCAGATTTTATAATTCTAGATAAATAAGCAAAAAAGTAATGGCAGTTAGAGATAAGTTTCACAGAGCAGTTAAAATAGGACTAGAAAAAGAAAATTGGCAAATCACTGATGATCCATTAAGACTAGAAATAGGAGGAACTAAGTTTGAAATCGACTTAGGTGCTGAAAAATTATTAGCCGCAGAAAGAGGTGAAGAAAAAATTGCTGTAGAAATTAAAAGTTTCTTGAGTGATTCACCCTTAACAGATTATCATAATGCTTTAGGACAATTTTTAAATTATCGACTTGCTTTAGAAATTAGTGATCCACAACGTACTCTTTTTTTGGCAGTACCTATAATTACCTATGAAGCTTTTTTTAAACGAGAATTTGCCCAAATTTCCCTAGAAAAACATGAAGTCCATCTAATTATATATGATCCCCTTAAGGAGATAATTGTGCAATGGATACTATAGAATCTTATCGTCAAATCATTCAGTCCTTATTAACAGCTTATGCAGCTATACCCATTGCTAATGGTTCTATTGATTGCTATACAGTATTTGATACCCAACAAGATCATTATCAGGTAATCAATGTGGGGTGGGATAACCATAGGCGTGTTTATGGCTGTATTTTACATCTAGATATTAAAAAAGGAAAAGTATGGATTGAACAGAATATGACAGAAATAAGTATTGCTGAAGAACTAGTAAAACAAGGAATTCCTAAGGAAAATATTATAATTGGTTTTCAAGCACCAGAATTAAGACAATATACTGGTTACGGTGTAGCTTAGACTCAGATCAAAGCATCTTTTCCATCTTTAACTCATTACTCATTACTCATTACTCATTACTCAACTATAGTAGGGTGCGTTAACGTGCGTGTAACGCACCATTAATATTTTGTACTCAGTCAAGAAAGTGTAACGCACCATTAATATTTTGTACTCAGGTGCTGTTTAATTAATTATTTTTTCCGATATAAATACTTAATATTGGGCAACAGAAAATGATTTTATGATTCAGGTTGGGGATATTTAAGATTCCCCCAGGTTAATTGTTTAACTGTATTTACATCAGCATCGGCTACAGCATCTTTGAGATTACGAGTCAGATGCGCTTGGTCTATTGCTTGTTGGCGATCGCGCGAACTGGTGGCAAAACATTTTTCTAAGGCTTCATATATACCTACTCTACGAGACTTAGTATAGTATTGACGTTCTATATCTAATAATCTTGCCATTAATTCTAGATACATTTCCTCATCCCCACAGATTTCTTGGAGAATATCCCATTCATCAGATCCTAGTAAGCTATTGATGGCACTTAAATTATTATCTTGGAATTTTTTCCCAGTTACTTCTTCGTAGATTCGTGGCAAACTATCATCAAATTCGTGTTTCTCTTCTAGCCATATTCTTCTAATTTCGCTCAATTCTCCTTGAGTAATTAGAGTTATATCTTTCATTGACTCTGGAGCATTTTTGCGTATTTCTTGTTCTGCTGTCAATACTTTTTTTAACCAATATTCTCGCCATTGCTTGGTATATGGTCCTGGTATTGGTTCTATTGATTTTTCCCCCTCTATATTCCGTTCAAATAATTCTACTTTACCGTATATTCTACGAAAGTCTCTTTTATCGCGATCGTCTTCTACGTCTAATTCGTTGCGAATATCTAATAGGGGTTGTAGCCATTCTTTTTCTTCATCGTTTTGGATCATGGCTTCCATAGATTTGTCTTTGCTTACCATGGTACATACCCAACACCCAAAGCGTGAATCTCCACAACTCGGAGTAGATGTATCTACTACCAACGGACATTCATTATCTGCTGTGGCGCCTTGGTACATATTTAACAAGTCTTTATTATCATTCCCCCACGGATTTGGCCATTGCATCAGATATATCCACACTTCATCTGTTCGCCAATCTTCAATGGGAACATATATTAATGAATTGGGACGACTAGGGTTAGCGTTTAAGTGTTCATGTATTCTCCATTTCCTTTGTTTGGCCATATTTATCGCCCTGTTGGTACTTTCAGCTTTACGAGTTCCCAAAGCTAAAATAACTTCTCCACCTTTGCGGATCATCTCGCGAATAAATAAATCATTAGGTTGAATTTTGAGACGGTCTGTACACCATCTAAAACGACTACGAGGCGCGGGATAACCTTTACCGATTAAACAACTCCAAAAAGTTTGTTTTACAGAAGGATGAGTTAAATGAGGAGATATGGGCATTTCTTGTTCCACTGCCGCTACTTTCATTTTTTCTATGGATTGCCTTACCCACACAGAGACCAAAGGATTTTCCACCAGGGTATCGTTGCTGATAACATGTATAGTTTTATGACGTTGTTTAGGTGGTAAGGCGGCGATCGCATTCCAAATCAATTGCAGTACTGCGGTACTATCTTTGCCTCCACTATAGCCAACTACCCAAGGAATCTCATCCCCTCTATATAGTTCTTGAATTTCTTTTGTTAAAATTTCGATGTCTTCTACTAATTCTGGTACTGTCCGTTTAGGAAATAGAGGAATTTGTTCTTGTGTCATCAGGTTATTTGTAGACATAACATTACAATAAAGCGACGCAATGACGCCGCTTTCTTTAATTTAACTTGTTTATTATTGGTTATTATTTCTAGTTATTGCTAGTAGTTGTAGATGGTTCTGAATCTTCATTAATTTGACGTTCTACAGTTTCAATGGCAGCATTGATACCTGCCAATCTAGCTTCTAGGTCGTCGCGTACCCATTTCAAAAAGTTTAATCTACGTTCATTGTAATTGCGACGTGAACAAGATCCTTTACTTCCGCAGATAGTTTCCCAAGGTAAAAACATATTCTCTCCTAATTTTGACTTATAGATACTAGATGACTTTTATAGAGCGAGTTATTCAATAGCTGCTAGTTATATACTTTTTAGCTCAAGAAATAGCTTAATTCAGATAAAGAATTTTTGCTTTTTAGCTTCAGCTAATTAGCGACTATATATTTGATTCAAATATATAGTATGAACCAACAGCCTTGTTGTATTGGGTGATTTTTATTGTTTTACTTATTTTTGTAAAGTTATTTTAATTTTAGCATGATCAAAGCTAAAGATGTAGAAAGAAGCCTTGTATTGGTCTTCTATCAGTTTGAGAAACAGCGATCGCTTTTAAACCAAGGCTCAATGTCACTAGCTATTCTGACTATATACAAGAATTTTTAGTTCCTGGTAAATTCAAGGAAGCTGATTTAGAAACTAGTCGTCTCATCTTAGAAATCAGCACTTGTAAAAATCCAGATTCTCTAACTGCTGATCAGATCAATAGATTTTCCTGTAATGCTTTAGAAATTATTGATATAATTTGGCATAAATATAGTGAAGACCGCTTTGACTTATAGCAAGCTCGCCAATAGATGTTGACAAAAATGATGAAAAGCCCCCCTTAGCTCATATCTTCCACCAGAACTTATGTACTAATTTTTAAGGAAAAATGTTCTTTATGGTTAATTCTCTATAATCTTTGTATCCTAGAGGTTTAACATCAATTCTCTTACTCATTACTTCAAAACTTCAAAACTCATTACTCAACCACAACCAGTAACTTTTGATAAAGATGCAAGAT
>NZ_JALKVM010000181.1:0-2362 GCF_057440575.1 Johannesbaptistia floridana | reverse complement strand
TCATCAAAAGCCCCCCTTAATAAGGGGGGTTTGGGGGGATCATTTCTCTAAATAATAAAAAGCGATCACTTTTTACCTTATTTCTGCTTATCTAGTCATATATTAAATAGATGTTTACAGTTATCATCAAAAGCCCCCCTTAATAAGGGGGGTTTGGGGGGATCATTTATCTAAATAAAAAAAAGCGATCGCTTTTTACCTTATTTCTGCTTATCTAGTCATATATTAAATAGATGTTTACAGTTATCATCAAAAGCCCCCCTTAATAAGGGGGGTTTGGGGGGATCATTTATCTAAATAAAAAAAAGCGATCGCTTTTTATCCTATTTCTTTTTATCTAGTCATATATTAAATAGATATACTAAACACACTCTATAACTGTAACTGAACTAAGAGCGATCGCACTTGATCCTATTTCTGCTTATACATGAATCTAAATGACTAAACCATCAATACGAAAAACAATAATTAACGATTTACAGGGTGCCGATTTAAGGGGTACCGATTTAAGGGGTGCCGATTTAAGGGGTGCCGATTTACAAGGTGCCTATTTATCTGGTGCCGATTTACAAGGTGCCTATTTATCTGGTGCCAATTTAGAGGGTGCCAATTTAAAAAAGGCTGAGTTAAGGAATGCTTATTTAAACAATGCCAATTTACAGGGTGCCAATTTAGAGGGTGCCAATTTACAGGGTGCCAATTTACAGGGTGCCAATTTAGAGGGTGCCAATTTACAGGATGCTAAGTTACAGGGTGCCAATTTAGAGGGTGCCAATTTACAGGATGCTAAGTTAGATAAGTATACCCTTAAAATTAGCGAAGCTAGTAACCCCAAAACCGCCCCTAAGGTTTTAACAGAATTTTATCACCAATATTCTCAAACAGAAATTAAACTAGCTTTAGTCAGTAATCCTAATACTCCTGATGAGATTTTACTTAAATTAGGAGAAGATTTTCCTCAAGAATTATTAAGTAATCCGGTATTTGATTTAATGCTACTAGCTAATCCTAACTTATTAGCGACTATGCCAGAATCTACTTTAAGTAGTATTCTACGTTTGCCATACGTTGATGAATCTTATGTTTTTTTTGCTTTAGATAATTGTCGCAAAAATAAACGTATATTAGCAGTTATTATTTCTTATCAGAAAAAACTATTCAATAAGTGGCGAAAACATAATCCTGATGTAAAAATTAGTTTAAATTGTGCCGATTTAAAGGGTGCTGATTTAAAGGGTGCCAATTTAGATTGTGCCATTTTAAAGCGTGCCGATTTAAGGAGTGCCGATTTAAGGAATGCCGATTTAAGGAATGCCAATTTAAAGGGTGCCGATTTAAGGAGTGCCAATTTAGATTGTGCCAATTTAGATTGTGCCAATTTAAAGGGTGCCAATTTAAAGGGTGCCAATTTAAAGGGTGCCAATTTAGATTGTGCCTATTTAAGGAGTGCCTATTTAGATACGAATACCCAGATACAGAAAAAATGGTTGACAGTTTGGGATATTATCAATAATCCTACTCCTCAAAGATATTTAAAGAATGCCGATTTAAGGAATGCCAATTTACAGAGTGCCGATTTACAGAGTGCCGATTTAAGGAATGCCAATTTAAGGAATGCCAATTTACAGAATGCCAATTTAAGGAATGCCAATTTAGAGGATGCTAAGTTACAGGGTGCCAATTTACAGGGAGCTATTTTAAGTGGTACCAATTTACAGGATGCCAATTTAAAAGATGCTAAGTTAAATAAGCATACTCGTAAGTGAATCATCAGCAAAGATTAAATCATACCAGCGAAAGCATAAAAATAAATAAGAATAGCTATGTGTGGAGTTGTTGGTTATATTTATAGCAGTGACCGCAGTGGTGTTAACAACATTTATCACTAACTTTTCCCCCCCAACCCCCCTTACTAAGGGGGGCTTTTCATCATTTTTGTCAACATCTATTGGCTCATTGCTATAACTTAATAAATAGCGATCGCACTTGAGCCTATTTCTGCTTATCTAGTCATATATTAAATAGATGTTTACAGTTATCATCAAAAGCCCCCCTTAATAAGGGGGGTTTGGGGGGATCATTTCTCTAAATAAAAAAAAGCGATCGCACTTGAGCCTATTTCTGCTTATCTAGTCATATATTAAATAGATGTTTACAGTTATCATCAAAAGCCCCCCTTAATAAGGGGGGTTTGGGGGGATCATTTCTCTAAATAATAAAAAGCGATCGCACTTGAGCCTATTTCTGCTTATCTAGTCATATATTAAATAGATATTTACAGTTATCATCAAAAGCCCCCTTAATAAGCAGGGTCTTTTCATTCTAAAATTTTGTCTTAGCTAGAAGCTAGACACCACAAAAG
>NZ_JALKVM010000180.1:0-16575 GCF_057440575.1 Johannesbaptistia floridana | reverse complement strand
GTTAGTATTTTTATATTTTAAAGAAGTGGACAAAGGCATTTTACAGCTAGTTCGGGAATTTTGCCAATTAGGTACCTTTTTCCCTTTTACTTTTTTAGTTTTAGCGTAAAATTTATTGGTTTGTTTAATTAGTTTTACTTTACGTTTTAACCAAGTTTGTGCTGACTGTAATTTACCTTTTAGTTGTTTTATATAGTCTTTTCTAGATTCAATTGCTGAACCTACTTGTCCTTGGGCGTCTGCTATTATTCCATTGGCGTGACGCTTTAAAACAAGGTATTTATTTTGTAAGTAACTGTTCCATTTTGATTTGTCAAACTTTACTTGATTTAGCCATTTCTTTTCGATGGGACAATAATAACCTAGACAATTTATTAAATGATTTACTGTTTCACACACTGCTTCTGTATAAATAGGTTCATAAGCTGTTAAAAACATCTCAAAACTAGTAAAGCCCAAAGCATTTAACTCGTTTATTGGTGTTGGCAATGCTTTGACATAACTTAGGGTATTAGATTTTTTTTTCACCATCATCAACAACCACTTAAGTATTAATATTATATCATGGCAAAGGACTCATGAGGTTGTACCTAACTCTCGGTGCCTCGGTGCCTCGGTGCCTCTTGGAGCCTCAAAAGGATAACCTTTGTACCTCACAAGAATGGGAACTGCCATATATCATTGCTAAACAATAGTAGGTCTATATTTTCTCTAATAGCGCACTAAACGACTTATAATCAAGGGGAAAACACAGTAATTATGTCTCAATTATCCCTTTGTCCCTAATTGTCAACCAACTAAAACTTACCCATTATGGCTATTTAGCTAATCAAATGAGCAAGTTTTAGCAGTAATGAGTAAATATTTTTCAACTGTATTTAGCCCATCGCCCTAACCGATAGGTTTTATCTTTATTTTAATTTAAATAACTATATCAATTATAAGTTATTTAATTTTATTACTAATTATTCGTTTTAGCTAAAATAGTAATTGATTCTCTGATAATGGGCTTTGTTGGTTCATACTTAATCAAGTCCGCTAAACTTTGGAGTTGATTGATAGCTTCTGCTCCTTCTAACTTCATTAATTCGCGATCATCTCGCATCTCAGTCCAAGTGATTCCATAATCTGATACTAAAAATCTGATTAGATGGCCATCATCTAAACTAACCATAAAAGAGGCACTATTCATTTTATCTCCGCAGGTATAACAGGATGCGGCGTAACCTCTATTTTCAAGCACTATAGTCAGGGCTTGAAGATTCATCACCAAGTCTTTAACAAATTCTCGATGCTGTTGTGCTAATCTTTGAAACATAGTGTCCCTCCTAACAACACACCACAACTTTAAAAATATATTAAATATCTTAATACTTTTTTAATGTTTTTGGCGTAAATTGTTTTTGAATATCTATATACCTAAGATAGCGCATATGGGAAATCACTAGATATTCAGGGAATTGAAAGGAAATTTTGTTATGATATAAATAGTTAAGAGATATGAACTTTTGATGCTAAACACTGATGAACTATTTAACTTGTCTAATTTATTCGTGCTACCATTTTGGACATTAATGATTATTTTACCAAACTGGGGATTAACCAAAAAAATTATGGGTTCTTACTTACCCTTTGTGCCTCTGATTGGTTTATACATATATTTTATCTCGGGTTCTTTAACGGCAGAATCAATAGAAACCTTATCTAACCCACAACTGGATGATATTGCTCGTTTTTTTAGTGATGAAAAAGCAGCGGCAACTGGTTGGACACACTTTTTGGTAATGGATTTATTTGTGGGACGCTGGATATATTGGCAAGGTCAAGAAACGGGGGTTTGGACAATACATTCCCTACTGTTGTCCTTGGTGGCAGGACCTGTAGGCTTATTATCCCATATAGTAACTAAAGCAATTAGAGAGAAGTTTTTATCGGTGTCGGTGGTAGACACAGTAAATTGACCACTGAAGTATAAAATAAGATTTAAATTGAGTTTTTTTATAAATATAAAATCAAATCTATGACTGAAAACTATTGGTCTGAAAAGCAAACTAATCAAAATATAAACACAGAAGAATGTTCAAATCAAGAAAACTTAGAAGCAGAGTTAAATAGTGTTTTCTTTGAGGGTTTAGGGGGAAGAAGGAAAAAAGCAGCTTTGACGGTGGTAATAGTTTCGGGGGTGACAATAGCAGCTCATCTGATATCTTGGGGCTATTGGTTAATTTTAGGGTTAAGTGGCTTACTAATTATTCGGATTAGTCATTTAGCTTTAGGAGAACCAGAATCACAACCTCAACCTCTATCAGGGGAAAAATTAAAAAAAGCACCATTGATTTCTCTTCTAATAGCGGCTAAAAACGAAGAAGCGGTAATTGCTAAATTAATAGAAATGTTGTTGAAGCTAGATTACCCAGAAGATAAATATGAAATTTGGGTAATAGATGACTATAGTACTGATAAAACGGGAGTCATCCTAGACCATTTAGCAGCAAAACATCAAGAAGTAAATGTGTTACATAGAGAAGCAAAGGCAACAGGAGGTAAATCGGGAGCATTAAATCAAGTACTGCCTTTGTGTAAAGGGGAGATAATCGGAGTTTTCGACGCAGATGCTAGAGTTTCACCAGAATTATTAAAGTATATAGCGGCAATGTTCGAGGAAGAGAGTATAGGGGCAGTACAAGTACGGAAGGCGATCGCCAACGCCAAGAGAAACTTCTGGACAAAAGGACAAAATGCAGAAATGGCCCTAGATGGCTACTTACAACAGCAGCGTATCGCCATCGGCGGCATGGGAGAATTACGGGGTAATGGTCAGTTTGTGCGTCGCCAGGCTTTAGAAACAGTAGGAGGTTGGAATGAAGAAACAATCACCGATGATCTAGATTTAACTATTCGTCTGCATTTAGCCGAATGGGATATCGGGTTTTTACCATTTCCCGCCGTAGAAGAAGAAGGGGTAGAGAGTGCGATCGCTCTTTGGCATCAGCGTAATCGTTGGGCAGAAGGAGGTTATCAGAGGTATTTAGACTATTGGCGGTTTCTAGCTAGTAAACGTCTAAGCATAGCTAAAAAATTAGATTTACTACTATTTTTTAGTTTTCAATATTTATTACCAACAGCAGCAGTACCAGATTTAATGATGGTTATCTTACGCCATCGCTTACCGATACTAAGTCCATTGAGTACGGTTTTATTTTCAGTTTCTTGTTGGGGGATGTTTTGGGGTTTAATTCGCATTCGTCGCCAACAAAAACAATTAAGTATAAATGATTTAATGATCATTAATTGGCAAATTTTGCGAGGCATGATTTATATGCTGCATTGGTTAATTGTGATGCCAAGCACAATTATCAGAATGTCCCTAAGACAAAAAAGATTAAAATGGGTTAAAACTATTCACCAAGGCAGTTTTGATTTGGGAGTTGAATAGTGTCAACCAAGGATAACTAAAAAAAATGAGGCGCTATAATTTAAGAAAAATGAAATCTTGGCAATCCCTGCGGCATGATTTGTATCACTGGCTACTAGTAATACCTTGGTTTCATTTTTTGTTATTAGTTGCCCTATTTTATTTAGTTGTTAACATTTTTTTTGCCTTAGCTTATTTATGTTTATTAGATGGTATTGCCAATGCCGAACCAAAATCCTTTAGAGATGCTTTTTTCTTTAGTATTCAAACTGTATCTACTGTGGGTTATGGTTCGATGTATCCCCAAACTACGGCGGCACAAATTTTAGTTACTATCGAAATTTTAGTAGGTTTAGTCTTAACGGCGATTTTAACGGGGTTAATGTTTGCTCGTTTTTCTCGACCTACAGCTAAGATACTTTTTAGTGATTCTCTAGTCATTTGTAAGTATAATGGCCATTATACTCTAATGTTTCGAGTGGCAAATCAACGGGAAAATAGAATTTTAGAGGCACAAATTCAAGTAACCTTAGTGAGAAACGAAGTAACGGTAGAGGGGTATCATTTACGCCGTTTTTATGATTTATCTTTACTTAGAGATAAAACTCCGGTTTTTGGCTTAACCTGGCTAGTGATGCACGTTATTAATCAAGATAGTCCTTTGTATCATGCTACCAATCATTCTCTTAGTCAAATAGATGCAGAAATATGGGTGACTTTAATCGGTTTAGATGAAACTTTCTCTCAATCTATTCACGGACGTAAGATTTATCAAGTTGAGAATATTTTCTGGGATATGCGTTTTGTGGATATTTTTGTCAAAGATCATCAACAAGAAGCAGAGATTGATTTAACTAATTTTCACCAAATTACTCCGGTGAATGATTATCAAGAAAATTAGCAATACGATTAGCCGCAGTAACTAAGGTCTCCTCATCCTTAACTAAAGCAAAACGAACATATCCTTCCCCAGATTTACCAAAACCAATACCCGGTGAGACGGCAACTCCAGTAGCTTCTACTAGGGAAGTACAAAAGCCCATAGAATTATTCTCCCAAGGATGGGGTAATTTTGCCCAAATGTAGAGAGTAGCAGAGGGTGTAGGCACTTGCCAACCTATATTTGCTAAAGCTTCCACAAAGGCGTCACGTCTCGTTTTATAAGTATTGACGGTGGATCTAATTAACTCCCGAGGCGATTCTAAAGCGACTATTGCTCCTTGGATAATACCACGATATTGGTTAAAGTCAATTACAGATTTAATACGGCGTAATGCTTGAATTAATTCAGAGTTACCTATGGCATAAGCAATGCGAAATCCACCCATATTGTAGGATTTAGAGAAAGTAAAGAATTCTATGCTTAGTTCTTTGGTTGTATCTGCCAAGAAAACCGAGGGAATTTCCATAGTTTCGTCAAAAACCACATCTAAATAAGGGAAATCGTGAACTAAAACTAAATTGTGTTCCCGACAGAAATTTACTGCCTCAACAAAGAAACTTAAGGGAGCGATCGCCGTAGTGGGATTATGGGGGTAACTTAGGACCATCATTTTCCCCTGATTGAGTACTTCTCTGGGAATGATCTTAAAATCCGGGAGAAACTTATTTTCTGCTTTTAGAGGCATAGTATATATTTGGCCCCCTGCTAAGTGTACTCCCCCTGCATGGGATGGGTAACCTGGGTCTTGGAGTAGGGCAAAGTCCCCTGGATTAAGAACTGCTAGAGGTAAGTGTCCTGTCCCTTCTTGACAGCCTATCAGGGGCAATACTTCTGTTTCTGGATCTACTTTTAAGCCGAATCTTCTGGTATACCAACGAGCGATTGTTTCTCTAAATTCCTGGGTACCGTGGTGCAGTAGATACCCGTGTGTACTACTAGCTTGTAAAGCTGTGCTGATGGTCTTGATAATTGGTGGAGGTGTTGGTAAGTCAGAAGACCCTAAGGAGAGGTCTATTATCTCTTTTCCTTGGGAGATCGCGTCGGCTTTTGCCTTGTCCATATCTGCAAATACATTCCCTTGCAGGTAGGCTATACGCTTAGCTAATTCCATGTTTATAGAGTAATATTACTAATTTACAAGTTGCTTTCTAGGATATTTTTAATTTGGTCTTTGGTCATTGCGCCTTCGTAGGAAGCGATAATTTCGTTATTTTTAAACAAAATCAGAGCAGGTACGCCTTCTACTTTACATATACTCACTGCTTCTTTGTTTTTATCTACTTCTAATTTAACCACTTTTAGTTGCTCTTGATATTCTTCTCCTATAGAGTTAATTGAGGGAGATACTAAGCGGCAGGGACCGCACCAATTGGCCCAAAAATAGACTAGTACTGGTTTTTCTTGATTTAATACTTCTGTTTCAAAAACTGAATCGTTGATCTCTTTAACAGTATCTACCATTGGTTTTTATCAGTTGGGAAATTTTTTGTTTAATATTTTACTATTCTAACAAAAATGTGGCCTTTTCTCTATAGCAGAAAAAGGGAGGCTTAGGACATTCTTGTTGTCTCTAGTTTTATTTTTTTATTAGCTTTAAACCCAAGTTTCTTGTCAAATATCAACTATGTTCCCTGATCCGGTATTCTCTGTTCCCCAACTTCTGCAAGAAGTTTAATAGCTTGATTACCAATATCAGTAGATTTAACGGAAATGGCGGCTTTAATTAGGCCGAGAAATAGGGGATGAGGATTATTAGGACGAGATTTAAATTCTGGATGGAATTGTGTTGCTAGAAAAAATGGATGTTCTGGAAATTCAATTATTTCCACTAAACGTCCATCGGGAGAAGTGCCACTGATTAAATAGCCTGTATCTAAAAATAAACTTCTATAGGCATTGTTAAATTCATAACGATGTCTATGACGTTCATAGATTACTTCTTGTTGATAGAGGGAATAGGCGAGGGTATTGGGGATGAGACGGGATGGATATAACCCTAGACGCATCGTTCCCCCTAAATCAACTACATCTTGTTGTTCAGGTAGTAAATTAATAACTGGATTAGGAGTTTCTGGGTCTATTTCTGCACTATTAGCCTGTTTTAAGTTACCAACATTTCTCGCCCATTCAATTACGCAACATTGCATACCTAAACATAGTCCTAGAAAGGGAATTTTTTGTTTACGGACGTATTCTATGGCTTTGATTTTGCCTTCTACGCCTCGGCTCCCAAAACCTCCTGGTACCACTAAGGCACTAATTCCTTCTAAATAAGTGGCGGCATCTTTGGTTTCTATATCTTCGGCATTTACCCAACGTATATTTACTTGGCTAGAACAAGCGATCGCACCGTGTTGTAGAGACTCTAATACTGATAAGTAGGCGGCACTTAACTGAATATATTTTCCGACAATCCCTATTTCAATTTCTTTAGTGGGGGAGCGCATTTTGCTTACTAGCTGTTTCCATTGGTCTAAATCTGGTTCTCTATGTTCTATTTTTAGGAGGTTTAGTGCTTGTTTTGCCAGTCCTTCTGTTTCTAGTGTCAGGGGAACTTCATAGATGCTTTGGGCATCTACTGCTGTAATTACTGATTCTACTGGTACATCACAAAATTCTGAGAGTTTTTCTTTCATCCCTGGTTTTAAGGGGCGATCGCTTCTACACACCAATATATCTGGTTGAATCCCAATTGATCTTAGTTCTTTTACTGAGTGTTGAGTTGGTTTTGTTTTCATCTCTCCTGCTGCTTCAATCCAGGGAATCAGAGTTACGTGCATGTATAATACATTTGTGCGGCCTGCGTCTTTACGAAATTGGCGAATTGCTTCTAAAAATGGTAATGATTCAATATCTCCTACTGTGCCTCCAATTTCGGTAATCACAAAGTCTGAGTTAGTATTTTTGGCTACTCGATGAATTCTTCCTTTGATTTCGTTGGTTATATGGGGAATAACTTGCACTGTTCCCCCCATATAATCTCCTCTCCGTTCTTTGTTAATTACTGCTTGGTAAATGGAACCTGTGGTTACGCTATTAAGCCGAGACATTGAGGTATCAGTAAAACGTTCATAATGTCCTAAATCTAAGTCTGTTTCGGCACCATCATCCGTTACAAATACTTCCCCATGTTGAAAAGGACTCATTGTGCCTGGGTCTACGTTAATATATGGATCTAGTTTCAGAATAGATACTGAGTAGGCGCGAGATTTAAGTAATCTCCCTAGGCTTGCTGCCACAATCCCTTTGCCGATGCTAGAAACTACACCACCTGTTATAAATATAAATTTACTCATTATTTATTTCCTTTCTTGATTATCGACAACTGCTAAATACCTACTTTTTTGCTAATATAGCAGTACAAAAAATGGTTTTTGAATTGTAGTAACACCAAACATGTTACTAACCTGACTATTCCCCATTCCCGGCGCAAAGCGCTATAGTTTTACTGGAACTTTAATTCCTGGTGCTAGAATATCTAACAGATAAGAATATTACCTGATTAGGTGATCAAACTGTTATAGTATAATATCTACAATTGGAGATGTCATAAATTCAGCCAGATATTCAAAGAATTCCTTTTTTTTTAATTTTCTATCTGGCTACATATTTTAATTATACTTTTATGCGGATTCTTATTTACTCATATAATTATTATCCAGAACCGATAGGAATAGCACCTTTAATGACAGAATTGGCAGAGGGTTTAGTGAATAGAGGTCATCAAGTACGAGTAAGTACGGCAATGCCTTGGTATCCTCAAGGTCAAATTTATGAAAAATACAGAGGGAAACTTTATGTTAATGAAACAATTAATGGTATTAATTTAGAGCGTTGTTTTGTCTGGAGTAAGCCAAAAAGAAGTTTAACTAATCGAATACTATTTGAATTAAGTTTTATATTTTTGAGCTTTTGGCAATCATTCAAAGGATGGCGTCCAGATTTAATCTTTTTAACGGTTCCAGGCTTACCAGTCTGTGTTCCTGCGGCAGTTTTGAGTAAAATATATCGTAGACCTCTAGTCTTAAATCTTCAGGATATTTTGCCAGAAGCAGCAGTAAATGTGGGTTTATTGACTAATCCTCAGCTTATTGCCATATTGACCCAACTAGAGAAATTTGCTTACTATAGTGCCGATAAAATTAGTGTGATTGCAACAAGTTTTAAAGATAATTTAGTCAAAAAAGGTGTTGCTACTGATAAAATAGTGGAAATTCCTAACTGGGTAAACACTGAATTTATTAAACCAATACCTAAAAAAGATAGCATTTTTAGTAAAAAGTATAATCTTGAAGATAAATTTGTAGTACTTTACTCAGGCAATATTGCACTAACTCAAGGTCTAGAAACTCTTGTAGAAGCAGCTCTTTATCTACGAGATTTACCCAATATAGTCATAGTAATTGTAGGAGAAAGTAAAGCGATCGCCCCTTTACAAGCTTATTGTCAAAATAAAAATATCAATAATGTGATGTTTTTTCCTTTTAAACCCCGAGAAGAATTACCAGATATGTTAGCCGCAGCAGATGTAGGTATTGTCATGCAAAAAAAGACTGTGGTTAATTTTAATATGCCTTCTAAAATACAAGTTTTACTCGCTAGTGGTTGTCCGATTATCGGTTCAGTCCCTAAACTAGGAACAGCAGCCCAAGCAATTAATAATAGTGGTGGAGGTATCGTCGTTGCTCCCGAGAATCCCCCAGCTTTAGCCCAAGCTATTAAAGATTTAGCTCAAGATCCCGAAAAAAGAGAAAAATTTAGTAAAGAAGGTCGAAAACACGCTTTAGAGAATTATTCTCTAACTGCTGCTTTAGATAAATACGAAGAACTGTTTCAATCTTTGTCATCTTAAACTGATTTTAAACTCATCTTCATACTGATATCTAACCAAGGAGAGCGAGTTATGGGAGCGCTGCTAGAAATATAATCGACGTGAGTCAAAGCTACATCTCTGATAGTTTCTAGAGTGATGTTACCGGAAGCTTCTATTTTAATTTGAGGGTTTTTCTCCCTAATTAAAGTAACAGCTTGACTCATCTGTTTTCTGGTCATGTTATCAAGCATGATTATCTCAACTCCCGCGGTAATTGCTGCGCTTACCTGTTCTAAATTACTAGTTTCAACCTCAATACTTAGGGGATAGGGAATACTTTGGCGTACTCTATCAACAGCTTCAATAATACCACCACAGGCATCAATATGATTGTCTTTGATCATGATAGCATCGTCTAAACCCAGGCGATGATTACGAGCTCCACCTACTTGAGTTGCATACTTTTCTAACAGTCTTAAACCTGGGGTAGTTTTACGAGTATCTACTAGTTGAGTGGGCAAATCAGCAATTTTTTCCACATAGCGCCGCGTGGTAGTAGCAATTCCACTTAAACGCATGGCGAGATTTAAGGCAACTCTTTCGCCAGTTAACAAAGCAGTGATGGGGCCATCTATTTGAGCGATTTTTTCTCCTGCTTCAACGAGTTTTCCCTCCGGTTGTAGGGGGTAAAATTCTACGGTTGAATCTAAGATGGTAAAAACTCTCGATGCTATGGGTAAACCAGCTATTATCCCGGTTTGTTTAGCTATCCATTCAGCTTTTGTAGGAGTAACGGACTGAGAAAATATGGCTTGAGTGGTGCGATCTCCCCTACCGATATCTTCACACAACCAAGTTTCTAGTAATCGGTCCAAAATTAGATTTGGTGGTAAACAATATTGATTCATCTTTCCGCCCTCATGGAGACTCTCGCTAAACCTGTATTCAGGTTAGCGATGAGAGGAAATGAGGGACCATTATTATGTTGCATAGTTGTATCCATCTGATTTGTGAATAGGTTTACAGTAGTCCAGTAGGGTGTGTTAGGGCGAAGCCCGTAACGCACCAAGCAAAGAGGAAAGTGCGAGAAAAGATTTTATAGCAGCGATCGCAGTAGTGTTAACAACATTTATCACTAACTTTTCCCCCCAACCCCCTGAACTTGCGCTATCTTTTATAAGCAACTCACCAAACCCTTGTATAGCAAGGGAGCACCGGAGCACGGTCGCTGGGTGAAGGGTTTTAAGTAAAATTACTTAAGTTTTGGATAAAATGTATATTTCTATACATTATTTTCTTAAACAAAATCTGAAAAAGCACATAATCACAAGTTGGTGTTTTTGTCAAGTTTTATGTTAAGAAAGATGTTTATAAAGGATAGCTTACTAAGGGGGGCTTTTCATCATTTTTGTCAACATCTATTGGCTCATTGCTATATTATATAGCCCTACTTGATACGGAAGAAACACCGGGTCAGATCATGTCCGCTTATACTGAGATCTTTCACTCCTGTTAAAAATGTCTACTTTTTTGAGGCAGGAGGCAGAAGGCAGAGGGCAGAGCGTTTAGCATTAATTCTTTAACTCATTACTTCAAAACTTCAAAACTCATTATTCATCCACCACAAGTAACTTTTGATAAAGATGCTTTGGTCTGAGTAGAGACAAAGGGGGTAAATTGTTGGGTTTCGTTCCAAGGGCCCAACCTACGGGCTACGGGCTTCTCCTAGATTAAGATTAAGTAGGGTGTGTTAGGGCGAAGCCCGTAACGCACCAAGCAAAGACGAAAGTGAGAGAAAAGATTTTATTATATAGCCCTACTTGATACGGAAGAAACCTATTTTAACTGAAACATTTCAGTAGGGTGCGTTAACCTGCGTGTAACGCACCATAAATCTAAAACTTAATCAAACTTGACATACAGTCTCTTAAGAATTTTCCATCCATTCTGTGTGGAAAAATTCATCTCGGGAGCGGTCTATACGTTCATAGGTATGTGCTCCAAAATAATCTCTTTGTGCTTGAGTTAAGTTTTGGGGTAGGCGCTCCCGTCGATAGCTATCAAAGTAATCTAAAGAAGAACTAAAAGCTGGTACAGCGATACCTTGTTTATTGGAAGCGGCTAAAACTTCTCGCCATGCTTCTTGGCGGTCTAAGATAGTTTGTTTGAATTCAGTAGCTAGAAGTAAATTAGGTAGTTGAGGATTCTCACCAAAAGCGGCTTTAATTTTATCGAGAAATCCAGCACGAATGATACATCCACCCTTCCAGATACGGGCTGTTTCTCCCAAATCTAGGTCATAGTTAAACTCAGCAGATGCCTTACTCAAAAGAGCCATTCCTTGGGCATAGGAGCACATTTTGGAGCAGTAGAGAGCATCTCTGACTTTATTGATAAATGCCTTCTTATCTCCCGAAAAAGGCTCAAATTTTGGTCCGGTTAATTCTTTAGAGGCGGCTACTCTCTCTTCTTTGAAAGCAGACATAACTCGGGCATTAACAGCGGCATAAATTGTGGGAATGGGAACCCCTAATTCTAGAGAACTAACTACCGTCCAACGTCCAGTACCTTTTTGCCCGGCGGCATCTAGAATCAAGTCTATTAGAGGTGTTTTAGTTTCAGAATCTATGTATTTGAAAATATCGGCGGTGATTTCAATCAAAAATGAATTCAACTCTTCAGTCTGATTCCATTCGGCGAAAACTTCGTGTAATTCTTGATTGCTCAATCCAACAACATTTTTGAGTATGTCGTAAGCTTCCGCTATAAGCTGCATATCTCCATACTCAATACCATTGTGTACCATTTTTACATAGTGCCCAGCACCCCCAGGACCAATATAAGTTACACAGGGACCATCATCTACTTGAGCAGCGATTTTAGTTAAAATTGGCTCTAGTTCCTCATAAGCTGCTCTTGTGCCTCCTGGCATTAAAGAGGGGCCGTGTAGGGCGCCTTCTTCTCCACCACTAACCCCCATACCCATAAAGCCTAGTCCTGTGGCTTCTAAATCTCGGGTACGTCTTTCTGTGTCTTCGTAGAGGGAGTTACCTCCATCGATAATCATATCTCCTTCTTCTAAAAGAGGTTTGAGTTGTTCGATTACTGCATCTACTGGTTTACCTGCTTTAACCATTACCAATATTTGGCGAGGACGTTCTAATGCTTGTACAAATTCTTCTAGAGAATAGGCCGCTTTCACATCTTTACCTTCTGCACGTTCCTTCATAAAGGCTTCTGTTTTCGCCCCTGTACGATTATAAACTGCGATGGGAAAACCACGACTTTCTACATTGAGAGCAAGGTTTTCTCCCATTACCGCTAATCCAATTACACCAAAGCTTCTTCTCGTCATAGTAATACTAATGATTGATTGTGTATTTTTACTGTTGGCACTGTCTCCACCATAACTGGCTTAGTTTTGGGGAAGTGTTCAAAGGATTTAGATACATTTAATACTAATCTATTTCCTTTGGTGACTAATCTGGCGTGCCTCACCATACTTGATTTAATGTTTTTACAATAACAATTAATCTAGTTTTTCTCTCAATATTTAGGATTATATTTAGCTTTGCTCTCTATGTTGCTAAAAAAGATACTAAAACAACAAATTACCAATAACTGGTTAGTTAATTACGATAATAAGCATTTTTTAGAAAAGGTTACTGCCTTGACGGAAGAATTAGTTATTATCAAGGAAAAAATTCCACTCCCTTCGATTTTACTCGCTGAATCGAATCCCTATGATTTTTTAGCGGTTTTTTTAGCTAGTATTATTCATAACTGTCCTATTTTTTTAGCTAATCCTGATTGGCAATCTCAAGAATGGGAGGTTGTAGATAAGTTAGTACAACCTAATTTGATTTGGGATTCCCAGGCTAAAACCTGGCAGGTAAACTCTCACCTGAGACATAACTATCCAGGTAAAATTATGATTCCCACAGGAGGCACTTCTGGAAAAATTCGCTTTGCTATGCACACTTGGCAGAGTCTATCTGCTGCTGTTACTGGTTTTAGAGACTTTTTTGGACAAAGTCAAATTAATTCCTGTTGTCTTTTACCTCTTTACCATGTTGGGGGTTTAATGCAGTGTTTACGCTCTTTTTTAACTGGTGGCAAGTTGTCCCTAGTTTCCTATAAACTTTTAAAGGAAAATACTCACAATACTCCTGATTATTCTCACTTCTTTATTTCTCTAGTACCAACTCAACTTCAGTTTTTTTTAGATAATCATCCGGGTTGGTTGTCTCAATTTCAAACTATTTTAGTAGGAGGAGCGCCAATTTGGCCAAGTTTACTTAATCAAAGCCGTAGTCATCGTTTACCCCTTGCTTTAGCCTACGGAATGACGGAAACGGCAGCGCAGGTGGTTACTCTTGAGCCGGAGGAGTTTTTAGCTGGCAAGAATTGTAATGGAAGAGTTTTACCCCACGCCCGAGTTAAAGTTTGTAATCAAGATGGTGATATTCTAGATCCTGATACTCTAGGAGTTATTTATCTTCAAGCAGATTCTCTCTGTTTGGGTTACTATCCTGATAGGTTTCCTCAATCAGATTTTTGGTTTTCTACTAATGATTTAGGTATGATTGATTCTCAGGGTTATTTGACTGTTTGTGGACGTCGAAATCATAGCATTATTACTGGTGGTGAAACAGTTTTTCCTCAAGAGGTGGAAGCGGCTATTTTAGCTACTGGTTTGGTTGAGGATGTTTGTGTTTTGGGTTTGGATGATAACTACTGGGGAGAAGTGGTTGTGGCTGTTTATGTCTCGCCAACTGTTACTGACAATTATCGAGTAATTAATGATAGGATAGTTAATCAGTTAAGTAAGTATAAGTGTCCTAAATATTGGTATCCTATTGATTCTCTCCCTCGTAATTCCCAAGGGAAAATTAATTATCAGTTATTAAAAGATTGGGTGATTTGCCGTAAACAGCTAAGCTAAGTGTAGTAAATCATACATAGAAAAGATTATGGTTGGTTTTCATCCAATCGGTGCGTTACACTTCGTGCTTCGCACCCTACGAGAAATTATCGCAGTATTAGTAGACATGTCATGATTTCCTGATAAATTAAGTGTGTTGAATTAGTTATATTATGAGATATTGATGCAAATACTGAAAAACCCCCTGCTCCGAATAGTAATGGGGACTGCTATATATAAATTTGTAACTTTCTATTGATTCTCGATAATTTCTTTACTGAGATTATAATTGTTATCAATAATATAGAGAAATTTGCCCAAAAAATTTATATAAATCAAAGACTCAATAACTAATGCTAAATTTAGCCAAACTATCGCGGCAATTGCCCGGAATTAGTCAACAGATGCAACAAGAGGCTAAAGCTTCTACCCAAAGATTAGCCAAAGCTGAAGCATTGATGAAGGAAGCCCAAGAGAATCTACCAGAATTGTTAGGGATACAAGAAGAATGGGGAGATCGCTTAATTTTTAGTGCGGCTACTCCTGTAGAATCTCTAGACACACGCTACACACTGCCATCCCCCAGCTCAAGTCATAGTGTTTTTGCCACTGATGGCTCCCAAATTGCCCCCTCTCACCATGAGATTGCCTACTGTTATTTAATTAATATCGGTAGAATTATGCTTCACTATGGGCAAAATCTACACCCTCTATTAGATAGTTTGCCGGAGGTTTACTATAAACCGGAAGATTTATATGTGTCTAAAAAGTGGGGAATTAGAGTAGAAGAGTGGATGAGTTATCGTCGCACTGTTTGTGAGGCACAGGTGTTAGCAGAAATGGCTTGTGATTGGGTAAATCCCCCGGGTGCCCATTATGAGCCGAATTTGGCTCTAGTTGATGGCTCTTTGATTTATTGGTTTTTAGATAGTTTGCCTGGAGAAGCTAGGGAATTAATTCTACCAGAGATTTTACAAGCTTGGTCAAACCTGCGAGCTAGTAAAATCCCCCTTGTGGGTTATGTCAGCGCTTCTCGCAGCATCGAAAGTATTAACTGGTTACGGTTACAAAGTTGTCCCTATGATACCCCTAATTGTCAGAAATATTGTAGCGAAATCAAGGATAAAACCCCCTGTCAACAGGTGGATCCTTTACGAGATGCTACTTTTTGGAGTCATTTACTTGAGCCTGGGCAAAGAAGCCCCCTATGGCGGAGTAATTTGAAGATTTTGGAATTATACGGCGAAGCTTATCAAGTATATTTTTGTTATCTCCACGTGGGCACAGAAGTTGCTAGAGTAGAAATGCCCGCTTGGGTTGCTGAAGATAAAGCACTTTTAGAGCAGTCTTTGGGGATTGTTTTAGCTCAAGTATACAAAGGTTATGGTTACCCTATTTCCTTGTCAGAAGCCCATAATCAAGCAGTAGTTAAGGGTGGCGATCGCGCTCGCTTTTTTGCTCTCTTGGAAGCTCAAATGATTCGTTCTGGTTTAAAAAATGTGGGTATATCCTATAAAGAAAGTAGTAAAAGAGGTAGCATCGCCTAAAAATATTATGACTAATTCACTCAATCAACGCATTGAAAATTTCTATGATGTTTCTACCCAAATATGGGAGGAGGTTTGGGGAGAACATTTGCACCACGGCTACTATGGTAAAGGTGGTAACTATAGAGTTAATCGGCGCCAAGCTCAAATTGATTTGATTGAAGAGTTACTAGTTTGGGCTGAAGTTAAACAGGCACAAAAGATTTTAGATGTAGGTTGTGGAATTGGTGGCAGCAGTCTTTATTTAGCTAAGAAGTTTTCTGCCCAGGTTACGGGAATTACTCTTTCTTCCTACCAACAGCAAAGGGGCAAAACTAGAGCTATGGAGGCAAAACTAGAGCAACAAGTAGATTTCCAGATAGCTGATGCTCTTTCTTTACCTTTTGAGGATAATTCCTTTGATTTAGTCTGGTCTTTAGAAAGTGGAGAACACTTTAATGATAAAAGTAAATTTATAGAGGAGTGTTATCGAGTTTTACAGCCACAGGGTAAGCTCATTGTAGCGACTTGGTGTCATCGCCCGACTAATTCTCTCGCAGGTAACCTGACAGAGGATGAAAAAGGAATTTTAAACCAGATTTATCAGCTATACCATCTACCCTATGTGATTTCTCTTCCAGAATACGAAACTATAGTTAAAAATTGTGGTTTCTCTAATCTTCACCTAGATGATTGGTCTACAGCAGTGGCTCCTTTTTGGTATAAAGTGGTAGAGTCTATGTTTGAACCCAAAGCTATTCAAGGTTTACTCAAGGCTGACAGTGAAACTCTACAAGGGGCTTTAGCCGTGGGTTTAATGATTCGTGGTTACCAAAAGGGTTTAATTCGCTTTGGAGTGTTTTGGGGGGAAAAATAGCTTTGTTAGATGGGAGGCGATGCAATACTGCGTAGGTTTTGAATCAAACATATTTATTTTGAGAAAGCAGGGAGCAC
>NZ_JALKVM010000179.1:0-16634 GCF_057440575.1 Johannesbaptistia floridana | reverse complement strand
TTTTTCTGTCTTATTTGGCTGTTTGAGTAAATTTGAGTAGATTTTTAGAAGCGGCAATAAGGGAACTACCAATTTAGTTATTAATTCCCCATCCACTAAATTAGTATCTAGATGGGGTTCATTTCCTGGTAAACGATGGAAGTCTAAAAAGGGAATTTGGCGCTTACCGTCTAAACCTTCTACCATGACAGTAGCATCTAGGGCCGCCAAAGCTACACACATATCTGAGGGATTGATTGCTACACAATCTTCACTTGCTCCTAAAATGGCGTGGTTACGATTTATGCCTGTAACTGCTGGACAACCTGTACCGGGTTTACGTTTATTACAATTAAAAGCTGTATCGTAATAGTAAGGACAGCGAGTTCGCTGCATCAAGTTCCCTCCTACAGTAGCCATATTGCGAATTTGTGGAGAAGCCCCTGCTAAAATCGCCCGGGAGAGTAGGGGATAATAGCGACACACATCTGGATGATTAGCTAGAGTGGTATTAGTAACCAAGGCACCAATAGTTAAGCCTTCTGTTGGGGTAAATTGGATTTGTTTCATCTCTTCTAAACGAGAGATATCTACAAGCTGGGAAGGCTCATCTAAAAATACTTTCAGGCGGTCTACCAGGTTAGTGCCTCCAGCGATAAATAGGGTTTGAGGTTCTTTTCCTTGTTTTATAGCAGCTTCAACAGTAGTAGGTCGTATATAACTAAAGTTTTTCATACTACTGCCCCTGGTTGTGGTGGAGTTTGTCCTGTTGCTTGTTGTACTGCTGCCACTATACCGTTATAGGCACCACAACGACAAAGATTACCGCTCAATCTTTCTTGTATTTCTGCTATTGAGATAGAATTTAATTGAGGAGGTTCAGTGAGATTAGGGGTTATATAACTTACAGAGCCGTTCTCTAATTCTGTTAACAAGGCGACTGTAGAGCATATTTGCCCAGGAGTGCAATAACCACACTGCAAGCCATCATTCTCGCCAAAAGCCACTTGTACTGGATGTAAATTTTCTGCTTCTGTCAATCCTTCGATAGTAATAATTTCTTTGTCTTCCTGCATGATTGCTAGAACTAGACAAGAATATACTCTTTGTCCATCAATGATTACTGTACAAGCACCACATTGACCATGGTCGCATCCTTTTTTACTTCCAGTTAATCCTAGATGTTCTCTTAAGGCATCTAGCAAAGTTACTCTTGGTTCTATATCTAGTATTTGCGATCGCCCGTTTATGTTTAGTTTTACCATAATTGTTGTTTTCCGCTTCTACCTAGATATTAGCTCAAAAAGGTTTCTCTGAACGGGTTTTTTAAATGGGTGAGAAATAAGATGAAAAAACTATTTTTGATTATTTAACCAGTTTGACAAATCTGGTAAGCTTTGAAAATCTAGTAACGCTTCTCCCAAGTTTTCTAATTCTTCTACCGATAAATTACGTATCTGCTCAGTTAATTCTTGAGGAATTGTACCGATTCTTTTGTTTAATTGTCTGAGAACTAAGTTAGCTTCTCCAAGTTGTTGGCCTTCAGCGAGTCCTTCAGATTTAATCTCTTGATAAATTACTGATTCTTTCATGATTTCTTGCCTTAATACTCTGTTAATTAAGATTTTATCTAAAACTAAACCTGCTAGTATTGCTGTTCCTAGTAAACCTTACTTAGAAGCAACAATAATTGCATCCATATACTGACGTTGGCATAAATTTACATCTTGAAACCCAATCTGGAAAAGTTCTGAGATAGCTTCATCTTCATAACGTATTCTATCTGGTTCTTCATCTTGAGCGTAATGCAGCATAACTTCCTCTAAAAGATCTAACCGTTTAGCCGTGGTAAGAACTTGAAAAAACTTATCATATTGCCATTTTTTTGCACTTTCGTGTTTAAAACCTCTTTGAGCTATTTTATCAGCATCTAATAATTTTCCTTCTGGTAGAAGCACTTCATATAATTTTTGCAGCACTTGAAAACGATAGGAAGCCAACATATTATGAAAAGTAAATCCAGAGATAGCCAGATGAAATGAGTTAGGTTGGCACTGTTTTAAATAAATTAAAGCATCTGTTTCAATTATCTCAAGTTTACCCTCAGTTTCAAAATCAGCAAGTCTTGAGCGAATTTTCTTAATCATTGAGGGTTCGTTATCAATAGCCACTATCTTGATGTTGTTGACTTCTGAAAGGATGATTTCGGTTAGTTCACCATTACCACACCCCACTTCCAGAATAGATAATTGCTCATCATTGGCACTTTGATAATCTATGATGAGTTTGTTAACTTGTCTCCTTAATCCCTCAAGATGTGGTCTTGCTAATTGCCAGAGAGAATATTCATCACTAAGTTGTCCTTTAAATCTGCGTTCAAGTATAGGATTGCTATAAATTTCCTTTTCCATTCTTAATCTCAATAATAGTTTTTCTGATTCCATTGATGGGGTAATTAGATAATTTTTTAGATCTTTATATAGGTGTTGAATGTGGGAAAATGAGGATTGCTCAATAATTTTTAAAGATTTTATTAATAATAGTGTAGCATTATAAAGATATTTATAGGAAGAATCATCATCGTTATTTTTGAGGAAGTTAGATATACCTAAACCCAGATTTTGATCAAGCTTCAGATATTCAAGACATAATTTTCTACATTCTTTTGCTTGTCTGCCCACATCAGAATTACTCTGACTATATATTTCATCTAGTCTAGATTGTATTTCTTTCTTTCTCGTCTTTAAAGTATAGTTTTGGTACTTGATCACATAATTTTGAGATTTTACATATTCATAAGCAATTTGCAGAGCGTGATCTGCATTGTCAGCATTACCAATATCAGGAATATTACTAGCAATTTTAAATCCTCTGAGAAAAAGCTGAAGATAATCTATAGAATCATCATTTTTATCACAGAAAAGACGACTAATAAAACTTGATGCCACTAGCTTATTACCGATACTTTGATCTAGTTCCATTAACAGGGTTCTACTGCTATCAAAAGAGTAATCAGGATCTGATAAAAATATTCTTAAAGATGTTTTAGTTTGTTCATCTTCAATTCCTGATTGCTCAACGGTATCATTAACTTGTTTAATAAACTGATTTAACTGAGGATTTTTTTTAAGAATTGAGTCGATATACTTAACAATTTTGTAGATAAATTCATTGATTAAATCTTCTCCATTATCAAGATTATCAATTAATAAAAACTCAATCACTAAAATTAATACTTCTCTCCAAAAAGCATCAGGAATATTTTGATCATTAATATAACTTAGAGGATTGTTTGATTTGATAATTCCCAAAGCGGTAAAGTATTCTTGAAAAGTTTTATGGAAAAAAGAATAATGATCGAAACCAGAATTTATTAAAATTCCATAATGAGATTGAATAAATGAAATAACCGCAAGGGGTTCAACCAACTTATTTTGCTTGTGAATACTATTTTCAATTTCTAACTGAGAAAATATTGTGTCTTGTTTCAGATGTGTTTTTAGAGCGATATCAGACAATAAAGTTAAAATTTGTTTTTGATTAAGTCCTTCCAAATTTGCCCGTTTTATTCCCCGTTCTGTATCCCATTCACTTAAAAAAATATCTACTGATTTTTTGTATAATTCTAATCGCCCTGAGGGAATTTTTCCTTTGACAGTAACAACTAGACAAAGCATTGTTAACAAAAGAGGTGTTTGAGTAAAATCCTTAATAGGTCTAAGATAGTCAGTAATGGTTCTATCTTGACTGGCTGACTGAGCTTCAAGTTGTCTAATCAGCTTTTCTTTCGCTTCTCTAATTTTTTGCTGATTAAACTCAAAAAGCTCTAAATAAACATTGAACCAATTTTCAATAAACTGTCTAACTTGATTGGGGTCAAAATCAGACATTTGAACTTCAGTAAAAGATTCTAACTTAAAAGGTTCTGCCGCATTTCTACAGGAGATAACAAACCTATTTTGAGGATAATTGTCCAATAATTCCATAATTTCACCACAAACATCCAGATTTTCTTTATCTGTCACCTCATCTAATCCATCAAGCAAAAACATCGCTCTTCCTTGCCGCAGAATAGTATTAAATTCCTCAACAGATATATCATGCCTAGCTAATTCATTTTTAATGTAATCAAATAGGTTTAAACCATTACGTTTTTTGCTGCGATAAGCATAATCTCTTAAAACTACAATTATTGGGATGATACTGATCTTTTTTCCATTTTCATCAATATCAAAGTTTTCCAGGGTAGCTATATGTCTTAAAAAAGTTGTCTTACCAGCCCCGGGTTGTCCTAAAAGCATTAATCGAGAGTATGTCTTAATAGCATCTAATCCCTTAATTATCCGGCCTAAATACTCTGGATTGTTTGATTTATCTTGAGTTACTCTGTTATGTTGCCCAAAATCATCCCATACTGTGACTTCTACATAAATATCATCCAGGGGGATTGGTTTGGGCATTTCTAATACACGCACCAGATTAAATCTATGTATTTCGTTGGACGAAATTAATTTACTCTGAATTTGCTGTACTGTTTTTTCAACCTCTGTGTCTGCAATATTTTCTATCTTCTCTTTATCCCAGTCGAGTTGAATAATTATTTCTTCAACACTGGTTTCTAAAATATTACAAATAAGTTCTGCCTTTTCTCTCTGTATTGTGCGCCCTAAAAAGAAATTCGTAACGGTGGAACGAGCAATCATCGCTCTTTCAGCTAATTCTTGCTTGCTTATTTGTTTGACAATCAGAGATTTTTTTAGCTTTTCTCTCCCTTCTACAGAAGCCTTAACAGTAGTCATTATTGTTTCTTGATAATTTGACTAATGATTGACTGATTAATAGTATAGCAGATCTTATCCATCTCTTATTATCAGTCAGCACCTCAATAAAAATAAAACTTTTTTTGGCAATTTTATTTTTTTAGATTATAATCTAATAAATCTCATTCATCAGTCAGTCATCAATCAGTCATAAATGACTTACTTTTTCAATAACCATGATTAACTCGGAAGTTATAAGTTATGGTTATACTCCTTGAGAACATCTTAGCATTCAGGTAATCTTATGTCTATATCTTTAAACGTCTTGACCGAATATTTAAAGCACATATATGTAACAGGCTATCCCAATTACCAAGAGAAGCAAATTAATATACCTTACCGAGGTGAAAACCTCACACACACGTTCATTCTCATTCGTTTATTAAAGAGGGGAAAATTCTTGAAAATGGTTATTCCGAAAATCGCCAATATTAAAGATCATATTTTTAAAGGAGTTCTGTTTCAGACTTTACTAAATTTCCAGTATGAGTTTGAGTCGTTGCGTTTAGAATATGATCCAAATTCTGGTGATCTTCATGCTTCAGTAGAAATTATCATCAACAACGGGGATTTAACAGCAGAACAGTTCAGTGATATGTTTTATCGTCTTGTTCACATCACTGATAAATTGGTGATGCCACTTTTAAAAGCTGTCTTAGAGACTGGAGAAGATCCTCGTAAACCTGATTATCTTAGATAAAATTGATTAAAAATGCAATGAATCTAATGAATTAATTTCCATTCTTCATGCAATCATCAAAAATAGTAAAGCTCAAAATTAATTCTTCATTCTGAATTCTTCATTCTAAATTTTCCTCACAGAGGAATTTTCAACACTAACCGAGCAGTATTGAGTTATGATGAATTTTTTTGTTAGTTCTTTCTTACTTTTATTCTGCCTTTTGCCGCCAGCAAAGCTGTCTTACCTAACATAAGTATTCATCCGAACTTGATATCAGTTAGCACCTAAAGCATGATTACTAATCTAAAAAAATAAGACGTTTTTTGGCAATTTTATTTTTCTAGATTATAATCAATGAAATTCAGTCATTAACCAACCAATCATCTATTAATCATAAATGACTTACTTTTTAAATAACCGTTATCAACTAGAAAAACAACTAAGTCATAAAGCAGGAAGACAAACTTTTTTAGCCAATGACTTAGAAACTAATACCCCAGTTATCGCTAAGATTCTCAAATTTGACCAGGAATTTCAATGGGATGAATTTAAACTGTTTGAAAGGGAAGTTCAAACCCTCAAGAATCTTAATCATCCTGGTATTCCTAAATATTTAGACTATTTAGAATTAGAAGAGGATAACACCCACTATTTTGCTTTAATTCAAACCTATATCCCCGCACCTTCTCTGGAAACTCTCATTCAAGAGGGCAGAAGATTTACGGAAGCAGAAGTTAAACAATTAGCCGAGAAAATTTTAAATATTTTAACTTATCTTCATGGACTCAATCCCCCAGTTACCCACCGAGATATTAAACCGAGTAATATCTTACTTGATAATCGTTCCGGGAACAGTGTTGGTGATATTTATTTAGTAGATTTTGGTGCTGTACAAACTGTGGCGAGTAAAGCAAGTGGCACAATTACTATTGTGGGAAGTTATGGTTATATTCCCTTAGAACAGTTTAGCGGCAAGGCTACCCCAGCATCAGATTTATATAGTTTAGGGATGACATTAATTTATTTATTAACGGGAGTACATCCTGCTGATTTATCACAAGAAAATGGACAAGTTAAATTTGATGACAAGGGCATGAGTCGCCCGTTAGTAAGATGGTTAAAGAAGATGACTCACCCCTATTTAGATAAACGTTTTGCTTGTGCTAATACTGCTTTAGATACCCTTAATTCTAATCAAATAAGTAAAGGTTATCATTTAAATCTTAAACCTGATTATAGCAAGGTAATCTTAAACTGTGATGAGGATAAATTAGAAATCGCTATTATAAAACGGAAATATTCTTCATCAAATCAATCAAGTGGAAGCGGCTGGAACGGGTTGGTAGTGATAATAGTATTAATCTTGATTTCTCAACATTTTGTATTTTTTGTACTTGCTTTGATTATTTTTATGTTCATTGCTCTAGGTGGATTCTTTAAACCAGAGCAAGATGTTATTAAAAATACATATTACAAAATTATTTCAATAAAGAAAGATCATTTAATTCAGATAGGTACTTGTCACGAATTATCACAAAACATAAATTGGGAACAGTCATCTCTTTTGGAAAAGATTAATCTCATTGCTTATAATCCAGGGTATGAATTTGATCGCTTTCTAGATGCCAAAGGGAATACACCCCGACGAGGAAAAGTCACTGTTTCTCCTAGCTTATCAGTTTATGCAGGAGATGTTGAATTTAAAATCAGAGACAGTGAAACTCCACTGTCTCAAGCAGAATACTGGTGGTTAGCACAGGAATTAAGTGAATTTTTAGATTTAGAAGTAAAAATTATTGCTCCTACTGGGAAGTGGAAGTAATCAAAATATAGAATATATGGAGAAAATCTCGATGCAACCTCATACTATCTTAAATAACCGTTATCAACTAGAAAAACAACTGAGTCATAAAGCAGGAAGACAAACTTTTTTAGCCAATGACTTACAAACTAATACCCCAGTTATCGCTAAGATTCTCAAATTTGACCAGGAATTTCAATGGGATGAATTTAAACTGTTTGAAAGGGAAGTTCAAACCCTCAAGAATCTTAATCATCCTGGTATTCCTAAATATTTAGACTATTTAGAATTAGAAGAGGATAACACCCACTATTTTGCTTTAATTCAAACCTATATCCCCGCACCTTCTCTGGAAACTCTCATTCAAGAGGGCAGAAGATTTACGGAAGCAGAAGTTAAACAATTAGCCGAGAAAATTTTAAATATTTTAACTTATCTTCATGGACTCAATCCCCCAGTTACCCACCGAGATATTAAACCGAGTAATATCTTACTTGATAATCGTTCCGGGAACAGTGTTGGTGATATTTATTTAGTAGATTTTGGTGCTGTACAAACTGTGGCGAGTAAAGCAAGTGGCACAATTACTATTGTGGGAAGTTATGGTTATATTCCCTTAGAACAGTTTAGCGGCAAGGCTACCCCAGCATCAGATTTATATAGTTTAGGGATGACATTAATTTATTTATTAACGGGAGTACATCCTGCTGATTTATCACAAGAAAATGGACAAGTTAAATTTGATAACAAGGGCATGAGTCGCTCTTTAATGAGATGGTTAGAACAGATGACTCATCCCTATTTAGATAAGCGTTTTGCTTCTGCCAATATTGCTTTAGATACCCTCAATTCTAATCAAATAAGTAAAGGTTATCATGTGAATCTTAAACCTGATTATAGCGAGGTAATCTTAAACTGTGATGAGAATAAATTAGAAATTGCTATTAGAGAATCCTATAATTTCTCATCAAATCAATCAAGTGAAGGCTGCTTGGGCTGTTTGACAATACCTGCAACCATAATTGTGGGTTTGTTATTTTTTTCAGTGTTGTTGCGTTTTCCATATTTTGGACTTTTTGTACTTTCTTTTCTGATAACTATACCTATACTTTTAGGTGCATTATTTATACTAAAACCAGATTTGTTTAATATTGAATATTATAAAATTATTTCAATAGAAAAAAATAGTTTCATTCGGATAGGTACTTTTCGCAAATTATCGCAAAATAGAAATTGGAAAAATTCATCTCCTTTTGCAAAGATTAATCTTATTGCTTATAATCCCGGGTATGAATTTGATCGTTTTGTAGATTACACGGGAAAGACACACCAACGAGGAAAAGTCACTGTTTCTCCTAGCTTATCAGTTTATGCAGGAGATGTTGAATTTAAAATCAGAGACAGTGAAACTCCACTGTCTCAAGCAGAATACTGGTGGTTAGCACAGGAATTAAGTGAATTTTTGGGGTTAGAAGTACAAATTATTTATCCTAATCCCAAAGTACCTCCAGAACCTTCTAGTTGTGGAAGTTGTGGATGTGGAGATTAATTAAAGTAATTGTTAATTAAGATGATGATGATGAAACCTGAAGAAAAAAAACTATACCAACAGATTTGTCAGTTTAAAATAGATGATCCCCATGCTGCTTACCCCTTTTCTGCTAAACTCTCTTGGGAATATCAGTGGTCTGGAATTTATACTTATCGAGTAATTCAAGAGTATAAAAAATTTCTCTTCTTGGCAATAGTAACGAATCAAGAATTAAGTCCTTCTACTGCTGTTGATCGTGTTTGGCATTTACATTTGCTCTATACTAAATCTTATTGGAATGAATTATGTGGTAAAGTCTTGAAGAAGTCTTTACATCACGTACCCGGATCAGGCAAAAAAGAGGATAGCTTAAAATACTATCAGCAATATTGCAATACTTTAAGACTTTATCAGGAGTATTTTGGTGATCCACCAATAGATATTTGGAATCAACCCCAGTTTAAAGGGGAAAAAATATCTTATCAATGGGTTGATCGCAATCAATACTGGGTTATTCCCAAACCAAGATTTCTGAGAGGTTTTTTAAGAAGTTTTTTCTCCCCTTTTGACAAAAATCATCAGATAAATTAATCTCTGATATTATAGATATATCCATTGGATAGGATTATTTGGCTATCGCCATAAAATTATTTGGGCCTATGAGCAAATGAATTGCAAACTAAACTAGAAATAGAAAAATCATCGCGCGATCGCGACTTTCAAAATATAATTACCGTAATCAGACTTTAACTCATATCTTGCACCAGAACTTATGTACTAAATTAACCTCAGAAAAAGTTCATTTCTCTTTCGCCTAAGATCTTACAAAGGTCAACCAATTTTTAAGCGCGATCGCATTAATTCTTTAACTCATTACTCATTACTTATTACTCATTACTTCAAAACTCATTATTCATCCACCACAAGTAACTTTGGGTAAAGATGCAAGATCTGAGTTAATATCGCCAGATGAATAATTTAGTTATACAATTTCTACCAAGTTAAAAAAACAGAAGAACCAAAATTTTCATCATCTGTACCAAATACAAGACCGCCATATTCTCCTGATAAAAACTCTATAGCTTCTACCTTATGATAATTTAAACGGATAAAGGGAGTCATGTCTTGGTTGCTTAAAAAAGTAATAGATTTTTCCCCATTTTCTTCTTGAGACTCAACTTGAAAAGTTCCTATAAGATAAAAAGCTGAGGTAAAAGGACCATCATTGCCGGGGTCTGTGGTAGAAGTAATAAAAACAGCTCCCGATGAATCAACTTTTAAGTCTGATACTTGACGAATATTAGACATATTTAGGGGCGTAACTAGGGGAGTAGATTGAATCGGACCGACAAAGCTATAGGAATCTAAATCAAACCTTGACCAATATAGTATACCTGGTTCTTCATCTTGGCCACGATGAGCCCAAGCTAGTATCATTACTTGGTTTACCTGCTGAAGCGCTACACCCTCAAAGTTACTTCTACTAGGCATAGATGGCAGGGAAAATTCCTTGAGAATCTTGACAGATTGATAATCACTATTGAGTTGAAGATGATAGAGTTGACCCCCACTAGAAAGCGCTAAAAATTGATGAGATTGATTAGGGATAGTGGTAATTGCTTCTAAATCTACTGGAAGTTCCCTAGATAACCATTTTACTCGTTGATAGCTTGCCTCTTCTTTTGTGACTCTCAACCATCCCAATCGCGGTTCTAATGGTTTTTTATTATCATGGACCACTAAAAATGATGCTGTTGTCTGTTGTTGTTCAATTAATGCTATACCACTGATACCAGAGGTAATGCCACTAGCTACAGGCTGCCAGGTTTGCGCTGATGCAGGCAAAACCCAAGTAAATATCGCTGTAATTATACCAATAATTTTATATTTTCTATTCATAGGGAAGAAGATTTGATCTAAATAGGAGATAATTAACAAGTGCGTTACGCTTTGCCTTTCCCACCCTACTTGTATTTTACTCAGAAAAGCTCGCACGCCTAACACAAGTACAGAAATTGGCCAACAGGCGAGAATCAATTTAAAAGGGATTATTATCAATTCTTTAACTCATTACTTCAAAAATCATTACTTCAAGACTTATTACTCAAAAGGGCGATCGCCATAACCTTTATATAATTAATTTAACTATCAAAATAAATAATATTATGTCTAACCTTGATTCTTCTTCAAACATCCGTAAACAATGGCAGGCAAAAATCACCCAAGCCAACCAAAACAATATATATTGTCACTGTCGCCTATGTGATAGAGAGTGGATTGATTCTGAGACACAAGTAAAATGTACTTGTGGAAGTAAAGATGTAGAGACCATTGCCTGTTGGCAATTCCCCGATGGTTAAAATCTAGTGGCTATTAAACGCAACTCCTCAGGTATCAAACTATCTTCGGGAAATTCTAAACTAGTTTCAGAATAGCCGAGGTAACCTGATTCAGTAAAAAATAATAGCATACGTCCTAAGGCTGTCCAAACCTCTGCATCAAATTCCCAATCACTACCAACAGCAGAATAACAGGAGATAGATTTTAACGCCCAAAAATAGTTATTTCTCACAATTGAACCCCCTTTTTTGTAAGTAGGGATATCTGTTTGTGCTATGTATAAAATATTTTCTTCAATCCAAGCCTTCATCAGTTCGTAAATATTCTAGTAATTTTCGTTTTCCTTCCTCATCTAACTTTTTCCAGAGTAAATCATAAGTAACTAGTTTCATATAACCAGTGTTATTATCAAGAATTTGCAGAGCTAATTTTAAACCCTCTTCCCCATATTGTAGGGCACTATTAATTGTATCTGCTAAGGCAGCTATTTTGAGTTTCTTAATCTCTTGAGTTAAGTCTGATTGTGACATATCTTTTTATTGATTACTAATTACCAGAGGAAAAGTTAGAGTAAAAGTAGAGCCCTTTTTTAATTCTGAAACTAGATTAATTTCTCCTTGAAGCAGTTTAACTAATTCAGAAACAATCGCTAATCCTAAACCTGTACTATCATAAGATTGATGGTTTTTACCACTAACTCGATAGTAGGGTTTAAAAACTTCCTTTTGGTCTTCTGGACTAATTCCAATACCCGTATCGGCAATCATAATTAACCACTGTTGATTGCTATTAGTCTGACAGGTTATACTAACATGTCCTGAATCAGTATAACGAATAGCATTACTGATTAAGTTAGTAACAATTTGCCTGAGGCGCAGGGGATCAGTTATCACTTCTTGGGGAACATTATCATAATTAAATATTATATCTAACTCTTTTTGATTTGCAAAGGGTTCTAATGCTTCTATGACTGTACCAATAATTGCTTTTACATTGGTTGGCACTATGTTTAATTCCATTTTACCCGCTTGACAACGAGCGATTTCTAAAGAGTCATTAATCAGTCGTAGTAAATGTTTACTGTTATTAATTACTTTTTCCGTAAGTTCTAAGTTAAGAGAGGTATCTTGACCTGTGATAACGTTTTTATGTTGTTGCAAAAGTATATTGGAAAAACCTATAATTGAATTAAGAGGAGTTTTTAACTCATGAGCTAAATAAGAAATATTTTCTTTTTGATCTGTAACTAAACGTGTCAACTCTTGATTAGTTAAAATTAATTGACTGCGTACCTTTTCTAGTTCTTTGACTCTTGCTTGGAGAAAACTTTCTAAAGACAAGGAGATAACTTTGTCTATGACTGAATTAATTATTTTAACAGTTTCTAAGATTTTTTCTTTAGACTTACTTTTTAAATCTTCTGCAAGACTATCTAAGATAATTTCCCGCAATAGACTATATTCTTGCATAATTTCCGTGACGTCATAACCTTGTTTCGCCCTAATAATTCCATGTTTTAATCCTTCAATTTCTAGTTCTTGTTTTTTATCCTGAGAAAAGTTAGAAAGGATTACAGCCAGAGATTCTATAATTTCTGGTATGTGATCTCGTACTGATTGATATGCTAAACCTTTAGCGCTTTCTATTTCTATATCTTCGCGGATAGTATTAATCCAAGTTTCAGTAATCGCCTCAGTTTTGTTAATTAATATTTGGCCGATATCTTTCATGAGTAGTATAAGAGTTTTATCTAAAAAATTTGTTTATTTTTTGCTAATCTTACCATCATAATATATAGCATTTTTCGGACTCATGAGGTTGTACCTAACTCTCTTGCCTCTCTTGCCTCTCTTGCCTCCTGCCTCAAAAGGATAACCTTTCTCACCAGTATGAGAATTGCTATAATATGAGTAATACCAAATGCTATTTATACAACTCAATTATGATAAGAGATAAGTTGGTAATTTATCCAACTTGAAGGGAAGTGTAACTAATCAACTCATCAATGATTGCAACTAAACGAGAAGCAGCGCCACTTGGAGGAGAAACGGCTAAAAGGCGATCGCGCATTTGTTGCAATTTTTGAGGATTATCTAGTAATTCTATCACAGAAGTGGCGATCTCCTCTCCTGACAATTCCCCTACTAATTCTGGCACTACTTCTGTTTTAGCCCAAATATTTGGCCAAGCAAACAAGCGCTTTTGACGAAGTACCAACCAATTAATTAAACTAGCGAAATAGTAACCAACTCCTGGTAAATTAGCTAATAACCCTGGTATACCATCCCAACAGCGCATAGCGTCTAATTGTTGAGTGGGAATTAACACTAACATTGGTATTCCTAGAGTTGCTAATTGGGCGGTATTTGCCCCCACAGTGGTTATACACAAACGAGATTGGGCTAGTATATCAAAGGCAGGAAAACGAGTTATTAATTCAATTTTCACCCCCTCTGGAGTCTCTAAATACTGCTTATCTCCTCTACTAGTTAACTTAGCACTTATATTACCCATTTTCCTTACCACCGGGTTAGTATCAGGGTTAGCGAACTTTGTTAAAGTAGCTAAATCTAAAGTAGGGGCAACTGGTAAAATAAAGCGAACTGAAGGACGTTGCTGAGTAATTTCTGTAGCTATACTTAAACTGAGGGGGACACCTTGAGCTAGTTTAGCCGATTTAGAACCAGGTAAAAGAGCAATAATTTGTTGTTGAGGATGATTTACGGGGTAAATATTGCCTAAATCTGCCATTAAATTCCCCACCACAGTACATTTATCTTGATATCGCGGTGGTATTTTCTCTTTTACTAAATCTTGACCTAAAGCGAAGCGATCGCCGTAGCGTAACCAACGAGCATCCCATTCAGCATAAATTATACTATGATACTGGAGACGACGAGCAATAGTCACGGCAAAAAACTGATCTCCTCCCAAAAAGATAACTAATCCCTGGGGATACCAATCCCAATTAGCGGCAGTTTTACCAAATAACAGAAATTTCCAGAAATATTCTGAAGACTGTACCCGGTCTACTTCAGTAAAATTGGCGGCGATTGCAGCTTCCTTGCCACTAGCGTGGGAACAAGGGGCTAAAACTACCGATATTCTTAGTTTTTCTCTACTTTCTCCCCATTTAGACCTCAAAGCCTTAACTACGGGCAAAACCCAAGTAGTTACCTCCCCTGGTCCATTGGAGAGAATTAAACAATCAATTGGTTTAGAATGAGAAAGGTGCTGATAAGCTGATGCCAACGGCGGTGTCATTTTGGTCTTTTACCCTCATTTGCTGCCACGGTGATGCTCCCACTCGATTAGTCACATACAATTCTAACTGTAAATTTTGGCGATTTTCAAGTCCTCTAGGATACCAACGTAACCCTGCTGTCCAAGGAATCACACTTTCTAAATTATCACCGATAAAGGCATTGCCATCTCCGGCAAAATTAGCTCCAACTTCCCCAATGAAACTTAAATTAGCAAAAGTAGGGGTAGCGCCACCCACATTAAACCCAGCAGCTTCGGTACCTGCCCTTTGTACATAGGCCCAAATTGGTGTGAACCAAACTGCACCTCCATTATTAAATTCATAGTTAAATGGTAAAGAAAGAGTAGTAATATAGAGTCTCCCTTGCCCCAGATTATCAGGATTAAACACAAAAGGAAACTCTCGACTCAATCCCCGTTGATTAAACTCATCACGATCATCATTAAAATAATTAACAAAAGGTTGATTAGTCTGACTCAAAGTAGCCGCTAAACTCATAGTAAAAGGACTACCAGCGGCTTGATTTAGTAAACGAACTTTCCCACTAATACCCTGTTCAGATTCATCTACCTTACTAGCCACATAATCAAGATAGAGACCAATTTCTAAATCTCTGACAATACCATAACGCAAAGCAGTCATAACTCCCTGGGTACCACCCTGGAGATGAAACATAAAGCTATTTTTAGGAACTGTACCACCATCAAAAAAGGCAAGTCCATCAATAGTACCTCTATCTAAAGCTAGATTTTGATCGGTATTAAAGGTATCGGCATAATTACGACTAGCCGGGATAAAAGCCGGGAGAAAAACTAAATTAGCACCTACAGACATAAAACTACGGTCTGCTGTTAAAGCCAAGGGTGCCATATTACCATAACTATTAGAAGTAAATATGTCCAAGGCAACTTTCGGATTAACTAGAAAGCGAAAACCAGCATTATAGGCAATTGCCTTAGCTGGCTTTCCTGATTCACGACTAATACTGTTATTACCAGTTACTGGGAAAAAAGTATCTCCCCAGAGAGTTACCCGTTTGTTAAGACTATAGGAAATGGCGGTAGTAAAGCCGAAGGTAGTGCCAAAAGAACCAGGATCCTCAATAGGAGGTGTATGTAGATAAAGGGCATCATCTTCTCCAAAAAAAGCAACAGTAGGGGAAACAGTTAAGCGTAACTTCTCGGTTACTGCTGCTGTAAAGGGTATAGCCAAAGCGGGAACAATGCTATCGTTGAGACCTTGTTCTACAATTTCGCCATCTTCTCTAAAAGTGTAACCTCTTTGGCCCCAGGATAGAGAGGCGACCCCACTTAAACTCAATCTTTCACTCTTATCTAGAAAAAATCTCTGTTTCACTTCCAGAGTGAGATCAAAAAAGTCTCCACTGGTCCCCTTACTAGTAGCACGAAAGTCTCCTTGTGTACCTGGTGAACCACTATCCACCAGTTGACTCATAAAAGTTAACTGAGTACTATTAGTAATTCCCCAGGTAAAACCTACGTATGGATATACAGCCGTCTCATCATCATCCACTGCACCTTCAAAGAAAAAAGCGCGACTTCCTATCTTAAAGAAGAAATCACCACGGTTAAGATGTTCTGCTGTAGGTAGTTGGAACTCCTGATTTTGCAAAGGGCTACTCTCTGTTACAGCTTCTGGAAGTGTATTTTGAGTTAATAGAGGAGATTTTTGAGGTTTTGGTGGGCTAATTTCCGAAGTTAAGTGAGAATTCAAGAGCAAATTATCGGGATTAGCCAAAATTGCTTTTGAGGGAATTGTCGTTATGATTGCAGTTATACCGAAAACTATTATCTTAGTTGTTTTCATTTATTTGATTTAAATAACTTTTTGATAAATATAGAGCATTTTTATGTTATATCGTTTTCTAAGTTATAGCAGTGACCGCAGTGGTGTTAACAACATTTATCACTAACTTTTCCCCCCAACCCCCCACAAGGGTAGGTTTTTTACAAAGAGCTTGTAGTAAAAGTAAGACAAGGTAGACAAGGAGGGAAAGTGGACAACTCAGATCTTGCATCTTTATCCAAAGTTACTGGTTGTGTTTGAGTAATGAGTAATGAGTAATGAGTAAGAAGTCTTGAAGTCTTGAAGTAATGAATAGTGAGTTTTGAAGTAATGAGAATGAGTTTTGAAGTCTTGAAGTAATGAGTTTTTTTAAGTATTTATATTTACTTTTTTGAACCAAAAAACCCACC
>NZ_JALKVM010000178.1:0-16652 GCF_057440575.1 Johannesbaptistia floridana | reverse complement strand
CGTTACTCATTACTCATCTAGGTGCGTTACGCTCACGCTAACACACCCTACAACTCTACAGGCTACGTACAGGCTACCTTCTTACTCATTACTTATTACTCATTACTTATTACTCATTACTCATCTAACGGTGCGTTACGGGCTTCGCCCTAACACACCCTACAACTACAACTACTAATATAATGTTGGGTTTCGTGCCTCAACCCAACCTACAGGCTACGTACAGGCTACCTTCTTACTCATTACTCATTACTTCAAAACTCATTACTCAACTAAATCCCTTAGGATTTAAACGTGTCACTGACAATACTTAGTAAAGATATCATAGAGTTTCTCAGCTTCAACAGCAATATTAAACTGCTGTTCAATAGTTTGACGACTAACTTGAGCGAGTTTATTTCTCAAATCCACATCGTCTAACAAAAGAGAAATTTTCTCAGCCAAAGAATGAGCATCTCCAGGAGGGACAAGATAACCATTCACCCCATCCTTGACCAACTCACCAACACCGCCAACTTGAGTAGCCACAACAGGTACACCAGTAGCCATAGACTCCATCAAAGAAACAGGCACCCCCTCAGCAAAACTAGGAAGAACAAAAACATCAGTATTTTGGAGGTATTGGCGAATCTCTGCTTGAGACTTATAACCAACAAAATTAACCTGTTGAGTCAAGCCTAATTCTGCCGTTAACTTTTCTAAATCCGAGCGGTCTTGACCGTCTCCCACTAAAGTTAAGATAATATTGGGGTGAGTAGACTTTAACTTAGCTAAACTGGTCAATAAAACTTCTAACCCCTTAACAGCAGCTAAACGTCCCACATAGAGTAATTGAGTACCTAATTGCTGATGAGTGACTGGCTTAAATAAACTTACGTCTAAGCTACAGTGAACAATATACATACGTTGCCAAGTATCCTTAGGACCAAAAAGCATACATTGACTCCGGCAAAAATTACTAATGCAGATAGTAAAAAGAGCATGTTTGAACTTTTCACCAATTGCCCAGCGATAGGGTTCAAAAAACAGGTCAGGGCCATGTACAGTAATACTATAAGTCAAACCACCAATCACAGCAGCGAGCATAGTTACCGTACCACTAGAATCGCCAAAATGATTATGTAGATGACTAATCTGGCGTTTAGATAACTCTCTAGCTAGAATACCAGCTTCTAGAAAATAAAACAATTGATAGAGATTACCCTTAATGCCAGGCTGTCGAGTTTTCCAAGCCAAAGCAATACCCTTTAGATAGTTTTTTGGGGAAGTAACTAACAAAAAAAGATGAGAAATAATCAGTTGAAGAATATTTGGCGGTAGTACATAAAAAGTATTTTCTCGTTCTTGGGCTTGTTCTGGACCAACAATATGTTCATCACCAGTACGACGAATAGAAAAGGTATATATATTGAGACCTTTTGCCCTTAAAGAAGCCACTTCTCTTTGGATAAAAGTATCAGTTGCGCGAGGATATTCACCAGTCAAATAACCAATATTAATACTCATATTAATTTCTTATAGTTTTGCAATTTGTTCCAAGGCAGTATTAAGAGTATAACGAGGTTGCCAATTTAATATACTTTTAGCACGACTATTATCATATTTTAGAGGTTTAAAACGAGCCTCAAAGATATTAGGACAAAACAGACTAGGAACTAACTTTTTATTTTTCAGAAGTAATTGATTAGTTTGCCAAGCCAAATTAGTGAGAAAACGAACAAAAGAAGCATTAAGCCGTATTGTTTGAGGTTGAACAGATAAATAGGGCCAAATCTTCTCTATATAGGTAGATTGAGTCGGTAAATCATCATCTATTAAATTAATAACTTCACCAATACTCCCTTCAGTTTCAGCAGCTAAAACAATTGCTTGGGCACAATTTTCTACATAATTAAGGGGCATTTGGGAAACAGAATTAATTAATATCCAAAGTTTATCACTCTTATCAATACCTAAACTAGCGTGCCAAAGATTATCCTTACCATAGATAATACCGGGACGAAGAATAGTCACATCTCCATTATTTTCCCTTTGCCAATCTTGAATCAATTGTTCTTGTTTTAACTTCATTTGGGCGTATACATCTCTTCTTTCGGGGGTTGCTTCTAGGGGAGAAGTTTCATCAAGAGTTGTTCGGCGACGAATTCTCAAATAATCATAAACAGAAAAACTACTAATAGCCACCAGTCTTGTTAAACCAGCTTGAGACATAGCCATCAAGAGATTTTCTGTAGCGGTAACAGTATTAGCGTATTGAGTTTCCCAATCTCCGGTCTTACTAGCAGCCAAATGAATAACTAAATCAACACCATCTAAACAGGGTAAAATTGACTCTTGATTGAGTAAATCTAGTTGTTTTATCTCCAGATGAGGATGTTCTTGCCAGGAATTACTCGAACGTGTAGTAGCGCGAACTTGATGACCTCGCAGCAAAGCCTCGTTAACTACATAACGACCGAGAAAACCACTAGCACCGGTAATTAAGATATGTAAATTATTGGGCATAAGGCATAGGCTCCATTGGTAAAAAGGATGTAGTCAGTTTATAGGGAGAAGCTGTATTCTTAGCATTATTAATAGCTAAAACTAACTCTGTGACGTGTAAACAAAAATCTGGTGAAAGACGACTAGTTCTGTTTTCGGTAATTGCGGCCACTAATTCCGCCACACCGCGACAAAAATTGATATCTTGGGCACCAGAAGGAGGAATATGGGGATTTTTCTTCCCTAGGAGCGGGTATTTTCGCTTCCAAGACATCAAAGTTTTACGCCGAATAGTGAAGCGTTTTTGTACATAAACTGGGTTACGCTCATCCCAACAGTCTTCTATTGATATAACTCCATCATCACCATAGAATTTCAATTCATGGTCATGAGTCGCCACTATACTGCAAGTGATTCTTGCTACTATTCCTGAGGCAAACTTGATACAAGCCACAGAAAAATCTGGGGCATTAGTATCTAAGGGCACAGGTGTTTTTTTATCAGGAATCAAACAATCAGAAAAGGCAGTTACGGTTTCAGCGGGACCAAAAAAAGCCAGTAACCAGGTTAAAACATAACCCGCATGTTCAATAGTGCAGCCTACCTCAAATTCATCTTTGTAAGGCCAAGGTATTCCCGATTCACTCACCCATTTTTGGTAAGGAAATAAATGCACCATGCCATCATCCATTTCTGCGTACACAGCTCTAATCTTACCAATCTTTTCCTCTCGAATGGCTTTCCAGAGAGTTTGGGCAGTTTCACCCAAAACGGTACAAGGGGCCCCAGAAATATATAAACCTTTAGTTTTAGCAAGTTCTACTAATTGTTTAGCTTCGCTAAAATCCATAGCGAGGGGTTTTTCTGAGTAGACGTGTTTACCTGCTTCTAAACAGGCTTGAGACACAGCAAAATGACTACGAGGATTAGTTAAATTAAGGACTAATTCTACTTTATCTCCGGCTAACAGTTCTTCTAGAGAGTCGTAGGCAGTTACATTATGAGTTTTCGCCAATTTATCGGCCCTGAGTTGAATTTTATCTACTACCCCGACTAATTCTAGTTCGGGGTAGAGTTTCATGGTTTTCAGATAGTAGTCTGAGACAAAACCACAGCCAACAATACCAAGACGCATAGTTTTTAATACCTTCGGTGAGCTAATTTATTTGGATTTTTTGATTTAATAGGATATTATCTTATCATCTAGGTTAATTTTTACCCATAAAGCTTACTATCTACAAAGAAGGTAAGCGCTTTTAAGGAATAATGTTCCAAGCTTGGCTATAAACCTTCTTGTTGATGCTTATCAAAAGCAAATACGAAATAATCATTAGATATATTATGTTACTAATTTTAAATATTTTTATCTGGGCTATTGTCATCACTCTTTGTTTACCTATACTAGTTTTAGCCGTAGAATGTATAGGAGCTTTATTTAGTCAACCAACTAAATCTCTTGATGAAGCAAAAAAGCATTCAGATTGGCGAATATTAATGCCAGCCCACAATGAAGAGGCTTGTATTGAAAAAACGCTCAAGGAATTATTACCCCAAGTAAGGAAACCAGAAGATATAGTAGTAATTGCTGATAATTGTAGCGATGAAACAGCAGAGATTGCCCGTAGTTTACAAGTTACTGTTATTGAAAGAAAAGATGAAAATAATCGAGGTAAAGGCTACGCTTTAGCCTACGGATTGGATTATCTTGCCTCTAACCCTCCATCTGGGGTAATCTTTGTCGATGCTGATTGTTTAGTCACTGACACAGCCATATCTAAGTTAATTGACAAATCTACAATTACGGGGAGACCAATTCAAGCCCTTTATCTGATGGAAAAACCCCAAAACCCATCTCCTAAGGATACGGTGTCTGCTTTTGCTTTTTTAGTGAAAAATTGGGTTCGCCCATCGGGATTAAATGTTTTGAAACTTCCCTGCCTGCTTACAGGCACAGGAATGGCCTTTCCGTGGTCTGTAATTAGTCAAGCAAATCTTGCTGATGGCAATATTGTAGAAGACATGCAGTTGGGCCTCAATTTAGCTATTGACGGTTATCTCCCACTTTTTTGCCCTGAAGCTAAAGTTATTGGTATTCTTCCTCAAAAAGAACAAATCGCTAAAAACCAGCGCACACGCTGGGAACATGGCCACCTACAAACTCTCCTAACCCAAGTACCTCGATTACTAAAAGCTGCTATAAGTAAAGCTAGTCTACCTTTACTGGCTTTAGCATTAGAATTAAGTGTTCCTCCCCTATCTTTGTTAGTAATGTTATGGGTATTGGGATTAGTTATAAGCTTAATTACAGGATTGGTATTTAGTTTGTGGCTACCTAGCTTAATACTAACTATTGCAGGAGTGGTGATGTTTATCAGTATCTTGTCTGCTTGGGCTAAATTTGGCAAAGATGAGATTCCTTTTTCTAGTCTGGTTTCTATACCCTTGTATCTGTTTTCCAAACTTAGTATCTATCTAAGGTTTATCTTTAAACCTGAGTCGAAATGGGTAAAAACCGAGCGAGATTAAGTAAACTCAGACCCCTCGCATCTTTACCTAATGTTACTGGTTGTGGTTGAGTAATGAGTAAGAAGTAATGAGTTTTGAAGTCTTGAAGTAAGAAGTCTTGAAGTCTTGGAGTTTTGGAGTTTTGAAGTTTTGGAGTTTTGAAGTAATGAGTTAAAGAATTAATGCTAAACGCTTAAAAATTGATTCGGAGCCTGTTGGCCAATTTCTGTACTTTTGTATTTGCGTGCAAGATATGAGGTAAATTTTGATATTTGTTTTTTATGAAACTTCATCTTATTCTTATCGCAATTATTAGTTTTTTCTTGTCGATAACCATAGGCTGGGTAATATCTACTGCTTATGCCCAAAATAATTATACTTTTCCCGGTATTGAACTTTCTGTAGTAAATTCTCAATGGCGCAATCAATGGACTCCAGAATTAGAAACAGAATTTCAAGAAAGAGCAACCACCATTATTAATCATTTTGCTAACCCTAAAGAATATGGTAATGGTTATGGAGAAAATGAAAAAAGGTCTTATCCTAGAGCAATGTTCGATTTTTTAGCAGGAAATCGCCAAAAAGCCCTAGAATTTCTCCAAAAAGATGATCCTCAAGCAAAAGACCATGCTCATACAGAGGGCATTGATTATTACTTCTGTTTTACCCTAAAGGGACAAATTCGTAAATATTTTTTATTTAAACAATTTTTTGATCCCGCCTATACAGAAAGAATGTACCAAGGCGCCAAACAATGGACCCAAGAAGACCCCTTAACTCGTCCCCACCCTGAGTATGGCTTTGGCGAAGGAGATGGAGGAGGTTGGAGTATGAAAAGGCGAGGAAGATGGGTTGACGCCAGAAATACCGATAATTTACGAGCGATGCGAGAAACTGCTGTATATTTGATGGCGGAAGAAACAGGTAATGAGGAAACCCGACAGATTTATAAAGAGAAAATTCGCCGTTATGTAGAAGCTTTATATAATATTGGTATGGGTGAATGGGATTCATCTGTTTATCATAGTCATACCTTTGCTCCCTATCTCAGTCTTTACGATTTTGCCCAAGATACGGAAGTCAAAGATTTAGCTAAAGCCGCCTTAGATTGGATGTCAATCGCTGCCGCAGTAAAATATTATCGAGGTGGTTGGGGAAGTCCATCTAAACGAGATTATGGAGGAAGTAGTGTCGTATTTGGAGCAGAGGCAGCTAGAGCTTTTTGGTTATATTATGGTGATACCGTAATTCCTAATCCTAATCCAAGTTTAGATACATTACACTTCATAACTAGTACTTATCGACCTCCTTTAGCGGCAGTTGACATAGCAAAAAAACAATTTCTCAAACCCTTAGAAATTATTGCTACTAAACCTGTTTATCAAAATTGGAAACCAGAAAATAATCGCTTTCCTGGTTACTGGGAAACTCAGTTTTTTGGTCATAGTTATCAAATGGGTAGTTTAGCAGGAACTTTTGCCGCAGGAGATGTTAAACCCTTTGTGTTAATGGCTTATAGTAGTAAAAGAGGTGTAGATTATTTTGCTGTTAATACAGGAAGCGATCGCCTAAATCCAGGTAAAAACCCGGGAGATCAAATAGGACAATATGAAAATCTTTTGATTTGGTTAAGTTCTGCTGATAATCACAACTTCGCTTTTCAAATCCCTCAAACTGCCAACATAGAAATAGAAAATAATATTTGGTTTATTCAACTGGAAAAAACCTGGTTAGCGATTTTTCCCATTAACTTAAATGAGTATGAATGGCAAAATATAACCGATGAAAGATGGTTACAAAGATACAAAGAAGAACAAGTTTTTACAGCCACCACAGAAAGAAATGATTATTCAGGTTTCGCTTTAGAAGTAGGAGAAATAGAAACTGAGGGAAGTTATGCAGAATTTAAACGTAAAATTAAAGAAAAAAGTAGGCTAGAAATCCAACAAGATAAAATCACATTTCAAGGAAGCAATAACAAAACCTTGGAACTAACCTATAATCAACAACATTTGTTACCAATATTAGCCCGTGATGGTAAAAATTTCAATTGGTTAGACTACTTCGCCATTTATAATAGTCAAACCCCAGATAAAACTCCGATTTATTTAGGTTGGAAACAAGCAAAACTAATGGTTAAAACCGAAGAAAATAAGTTCGCAGTTAGAAACGTGGAAGCCTGGGAGTAGGCAACCACTTACACCAAAGCCTCTAAAATCTTACATATCTTCCTTATTTGTGGTGATAAGCAAAACGGCTAGACTGTATTTGACATATAGTTAACTTGACCATACCTTTTTAAATGCAGAACCACCGCCTAATGCTCCTAATATTAAAATAGTCAATAAATTAGAAGACTCAGGAATACTTTGAGATTGTGTTTCTATTGTTAGTTCAGCAAAGTCAATATAAGTATCATCTTCAATAAAGATATCCAAAAAACCCTGGTTATTTATTGTGCTTAATAAGTTACTTTCAACAATATTAGGATTTTGTTGTGGAGCTAAGGGAAGGTTCCCTAAATCAAAGGTAAACGTTCTTTCAACATTGCCAGTCCACGATATATTAGTTAGACCATCTTCAGGATTACCTGCTCCTAAAAAGCGACGCCAACTTACCGGGTTCCCTTGTTCTTCAATCAAGTTACCTAATTCGTCGGTAAATGATAAGCTAATTGTATCATTAGAGCCATTCCCTCGAAGCGTAATTCTCAACGTAGCAGAATCAACAGAACCTGTTAAACTACTTAAATCAAAGGTATGTAGAAAGTTGCGATCATTATTAAAGTCATCAAAATTTTTGACTTCACAACGAGGAAATATTTGCTGGCAGGTCTGTCCAATCAAACTCTCTAAGAGATTGTTATTTCTCATCACCAAACCTGGACTAGGACTGGCTAATTCAGGTCCGTCGCTAGTTACAAAATTGTCTTCACGTCCTGCTAAAAAAGTGAAAGTTGCTGCCTGAGACGGTCCAATTAGAAAACAACTAGGCAGAACACAAATACTACCAAAAATCAAAAGTTTACTAAAAATATTGATCAGTTTGATAGTTGACATGAACTATTAATCCTCCAACAAGTTTAATAAATAAGTAATTAATATAATAATAGCCCAAAAAGTTTTCAAAACCAATCACTCAAAAATAAGAATTACTGTCTTAATTAATACTACTAAATGAACAGCGATCGCTAAAAAAGCGTGCCAAGTGTGTTAAAAGAGTTAAAACATTTAAGTAATCGTCGATTTTCCTGCGGGAGAATATTGACTAACTAGTTAGACTAAGTTAGACTAGTTTTGAGCCAATAAAAATAGTAAATTAATTTGTATGAAAACCCTAAACATTTCAGAAGCAAAAGCTCGTTTCTCAGAACTAGTAGAACAAGTTCTTGGTGGAGAGGAAATTATTATTACCAAAATGAATAAACCTGTAGTTAAGTTAACTGCGTATCAGCCTAAAATAGAAAATAAGCGTCTTAATTATTTTAATAAACAAATTAAAATATCTGATGATTTTGACTCTTGGTCTGAAGAGGAAGCTAAATCCCTAGGCATCATAGATTAAGAGATGAAACTTTTATTAGATACACATTCTTTTCTATGGGCTTTAGACAGTAGTATTTCTAGACTATTTGAAAGAGAAACCGAAGCTATTTGTGATCCTGACAATATAGTTTGTATTTCTATGGCAAGTCTTTGGGAGCTTGCCATTAAATCAAATATAGGTAAATTAACACTCCCTGAAAAATTCTTTTTAGAAGTTGAGACTTTAGGATATGAAATTCTCACTATTAAAACAAATCACATTAATACTTATAGTAATTTACCACTTATCCATAGAGATCCATTTGATAGAATGCTCATCGCTCAAGCTATACAGGAACAATTAATTTTGATTACCCATGATGCTGAAATAAAGAAATATAAAGTTTCAATATTTTAAATTCCAATTAGCGAGAGTGCGATCTAAACCAAGGTGAGATCGCACTATTTGTGTATTAAAACTAAGAAGCTGAATAACGATCAAGTCTTTCAAGTTCATTAGTCAAAGATGAATCTGAAGAAGAGTTATGATTATTCTCAGGGGATTTATCGCTAATCAGGGTACGAATTCCTTCTAAACTGCCTAAAATACTGCGAGGGTCCATAAACATTACTTTACTGCTATCGCTGCTACCAATTTTTTGACCCATATCTATGTATTTTTGAGCTAGGATGAACTCTAAAGATTTAGCTGCTTGGCGATCGCCTGCTAAGGCCCTTGCGACTATATTCAATGCTTCAGAAGTACCCTCTGCCTCTAATACTTGTTTTTGTTTTTGGGCTTCTGCCGCTAAGATGAGAGCTGTTTTAGCTGCTTCTGCCTCTAATACCTGGGCTTCAGCCTTACCCTTAGCGGAGTTAATTGCCGAGTCTCTAGCGCCTTCGGAGGTAAGAATTGCGGCTCTTTTTTTCCTTTCGGCGGCCATTTGTAGTTCCATAGAGTCTTGAACTGCTTTTGAGGGCATAATATCCCTTAATTCTACCCTAGTTACTTTTACGCCCCAGGGATCTGTAGCTATATCTAATTCTCGCAGTAAAGTTTCATTTATTTCGGTTCTTGCGGTAAAAGTTTGGTCTAACTCTAACTTACCCATTTCTGAGCGAATTTGAGTTAACACCATATTTACAATGGCGCTTCTGAGATTTTCCACCTTATAGTGGGCTTTATACATATCCATAATCCGCCAATATACCACTGCATCCACGCTAATAGATACGTTGTCCCGGGTTATACAGGTTTGAGGTGGAATATCGAGAACTTTTTCTTTGATGGTATCTTTGTATACCACCTTATCAATAAAAGGTATGAGAAAATTCAATCCTGGTTCTAGTTTCTTTTTATAACTGCCTAAACTTTCGACTAAATATTCATTTTTTTCACTTACAATTTTCACTGACGATCCTAATAGGCTTGAACCGAATATAGCTGCTATAACTAAGCCAAATAAGCCTTCCATAATTTACCTCTATAAATTTACTCTTGCAACATTTTTTCTGATGCTACGATCAGGGTATTTCCTTCTCTCCCCACAACATATACTTTTTCTGCTTCAGCGATAAGCTGACTGGGGTCAGCGGATTTTGCATTCCAGGAGTTGCCTTCGTATCTTACTCTCCCTGTTTTTCCCGGCATAATTGTGGTGAGAGTTTCTCCTTCTTGAGAATCTCCCAGACTAAAAGATTTTCTTTTTGGTACATAAAATTTTGTCAGTAACCAAACTCCTATGGCAGATACCATCAGCCACAGAACGACTTGTAGGGCAAAATTACCTATCCACAAGGAAATTCCCGCTACTATTAAGGCACTAATTCCCATTAAAAAGATGATAAATTGAGTTGGTAAGAATAGCTCACTAACACAGAGAATTATGCCAGCGACTACCCAAAGCAAAGAAGCACTTTGCATAAATCGAATTAATAAAACTGTCTTTACTTATTGATCATAACGCTAATTTTTGGCTATCATACTATTTCTTCCTATTATCTTTATAGTTGTTTAAATTTCTATTAATACTATATGCATATTACAAATGAACAAACCAGAATGGTTAGAAATATTATTGAGTTATAGAGCGATCGCCGTAATTAGGGCAGAGAATGTAGTTATGGGGAAAAAAATGGCCAAAGCGGTAGCCAAAGGAGGGATGAGATTAATTGAAATTACCTGGAATAGTGAGAAACCAACTCAGTTAGTAGAAGAATTGAGAGAGGAGTTAACAGATTGTAGGATTGGAGTAGGGACAATTATAGAAACCAGAGAATTAAAAGAAGCCATAGCCTGTGGCGCGGAGTTTTGTTTTTCTCCCTACAGTAATTATGAGTTGATAGAAATGGGTAATAAAGCGGAGATACCAATAATACCGGGGGCCTTATCGCCCACAGAAATAGTGAAAGCTTGGCAAAGGGGAGCGAGTAGTATAAAAGTATTTCCGGTAGAAAATTTAGGGGGGGCGAAGTATATAAAAAGTTTACAGATACCCCTAGGAAAAATACCCTTAATTCCCACAGGAGGGGTAACAATAACAAATGCAGGAGAGTATATAAAAAGTGGGGCGATCGCCGTAGGGTTATCTAGTAGTTTATACCCTGAATCATTGGTAAATCAAGAAGCATGGTCAAAAATTAGCCAACGGGCGGAGCAGCTAAATAATAGCATAATAAATTAGTATATGTTAAAATTTTGACGATTAAAGCTATTATTGCGATATTCTAATATATGCTTATTTTTTACTTATAATTGTCGAAATAAAATAAATGAGAAAAAAATTTATTCAATCACTGTTATTTTCTTTAGCTTGTATTCATTCTATAGATAAAGCAGAAGCTACTGTTTTGTTTACCCCTAGCGATCCAATTTTTATCGGTCAAAATAACGACAATAATGTTGATGTCTTCCCAAACCCACCAATTGTGACTACACATCAGTTACCATCAGGAGAGGTAATAACATCAGTAGCAGAGGAACTCCTAACCACTTTTGAATTTCCGACAGATCCTATATATGAAGTTAATAGTTCTACAGATGAATTTACTGGAGTAGCAGACTTATGGTTAGTAACCGAAGCAAATCCCTCAATCGCCATTAGATGTGGTGGAGCGCTATTGACATCAGGTCGTCATCTTCTGACGGCGGCCCATTGCTTAACAGATACCAGGGGCAATATCGATGTAATTCAAGCCAGGGTTAATTTTGATATTCCTGGGGACAGAATCTTTGTAGATGTGCCCATAGATGTTGATAATACAAATGAAAACGTTTTTTTTCTCCCCGGTTGGAATGGAATTCTCCCCGATGGTAATGACTTAGCAATTATTGACTTAACTAATCCCCTACCCCCTGAGGTAAATCGCTATCCAATTTATCGTCAAAAGAATGAAATAGATCAAACATTTACTAGAGTTGGCTATGGAAGAAGAGGCAGGGGCGACCAAGGAGATATACTACCTCCGGGAATACCACTCCAAGGAGAAAACCGCTATGACGCCACTGGTATTGGACGAAGTCAATTTTTTGGAGGTGCTACCACAGGGATTTTAGGAAGCGACTTTGACAATGGGTTATCGGCAAATGATGCTTTTGACTTTTTCTTTGGCATTCCGGGTACAGGTATAGGAGTTAGAGAATCTGCTGGTGCTAGAGGGGATTCTGGCAGCCCGAGTTTTATCAATGGTCAAATTGCTGGTATTACTTCTTTTCGAGAGCGTTTATTTTTTGGAAATAGCTTTACTTCTGATATAGATAATCGGCTCAACTCCACTTTTGGGGAGTTTACTTATGATACCCGGGTATCAGAAGAAGCAGCTTGGATAGATTCAATAATCATGCAAAATCCACAAACTACCCCAGAACCAGAAACTATCAAAGGCTTAATCCTAGCTTTAGCTATATTCGGCCTTGGCAAGTCTGCCAAAGCTTTTTTGTTAAAGTTTGCATCTGGGATTGAGTCAAACAAATCTCAGCTTTAACCGTTGCTAGTAACTCCACTGCCAGAGGAACACCTAACCCCAATTGTAATAAGATTTGTGTGTTAGTAAAAATCTCCTTTGGAGTCCCCTCCACAATAACTTGCCCTGCATCCATGACTAACACCCAATCTGCCCAAGCAAAGGCTAAATTTAGGTCATGGGTGGCAATAACTATAGTAGTGCCCTGATTGCTAATTTTTTCTAACATCAGGAATAAATTTTGAGTTTGATGGGTATCTAAATAGGCAGTAGGTTCATCCAACAGGAGTATATCTGGTTCTAAAACCATGACATCAGCTAAGGACACACGTTTTTTTTGTCCTAAACTTAAATAGTTGAGGGGAGTGTAAGCTAACTCTAGCAGTTCAAATTCTCTTAAAATACGGTTAACTTTAGCGATTATTTCTGATTTGGGTAAACCTAGATTGCATAAACCATAAGAAATATCTTCAGCTACTGTAGTTCCTACTAGCTGTTGTTGGGGATCTTGAAATACTAAACCCACTCTAGTACGTAATTCTTTGATGCCTTTAGGGTGATAACTGATAGGTTTACCCAGAAATTCAATTCTCCCTTGATCTGGAGTATATAAACCATTAGCTAAACGAAATAAAGTACTCTTGCCGCAGCCGTTGCGTCCAATTAAACAGGTGCGTTGATGGGCTTTAATTCCTAAATTCAGGTTGTCTAAAGCAGGTTTTTGACTACAGGGATAAGTATAGTTAACCTTTTTAAACTCTATTAACATATTCCCAAATAGTATAGGAAACTAAAACAAAGTAACCCCCGAAGGCTTCTAGAGTGTAACGACGATTAGTTTGATACTGAGTTGGATACCAAAAACTAATCTTGTCAATAAAACCCCGAGATTTTAAACCGAGGGTAAGTTGACGATAATTTTCTAAAGAACGTTTTAACAATTGAGTGACTAATATAGCTAGACTATCGATACTGCGGCGCCAGGTGACATAGCCTAGGCGGGATTTTTGAGCAACAATTAACTCACTAGCTGTCTGTGTTAAGGTAAAAATAGCTCTATACATAAGTACTAATAGTTCTAAAATCAAACTGGGGACACCTAGACGCGCCAAGACAGTAAGAATTTCCCCAAAGGGGGTTGTAAGTAGTAGGAAATAGAGAACAGAAGTTAAAGCAAGTGCCCTAGTTAAAAGAATTTGTATCTGGATTATACCTTGTTTACTTAGATACAAATACCAATTACCTATATTGATAGCTTCGTAAATATCGCTACTCACATCCCCTAGATTTTGCTGACTTACTATCCCCAGGGCGATGGCAGGCACACTCATCAACCAAAAACTCACAGGAATAGCCAGCATTTGCCCATATACTTGCTTGGGTATCCCTGCATATACTGTAACCCAGATAAGCATCCAAAAACTAATAGTTAATTGCACTTCCCACGAACTAAGATAACCAAGAATAAATAGCATGATGGTAAATACAACTTTGTGAGTAGGGGGTAAACTACGAAGACGATTAGAATAGGCTAGAGAGTCTATTTTTAGGTGCATATATTATCTTGATTTTAAGAATCTCTACTGTCTTGGTTTCTTTCACTACGACCTTTGTATAATCCAATCACATAACCTAGGATACCAGAACCCAAGGCGGCTTGGGACACAAATAGTAAACTTTCGATTTCACCGCTAGGAGGTTCAAAGAATCCATCAAACCATGGTTGATATTCTGGATTAGTCTCAACAATCACCTCTTCTGCTTCTCCATCGGCACCACCATATTCACCTTTGACGAAAACTAATGGTAAAACCGTTAATAACAATACACCCCCTACTAACCACCAATTGCCTGATTTTGTTGTTTCTTTCATCTTTCTTTTCCTGTTGATTTCCAATTTATTGTTTTAGGCAGACGGCAGAAGGAAAGAGACTTTGAGAAGAGAAAAAGTTCTATATTTTGTCAAATACAGTGATGGCGACTGCTATAAATTGAAAGTCTTACCCTTACTACAATCTCAGTGTCAAAAACCTACCCCTGTAAGCTACAATCCCCCATTTCTTACTAAATTTTGAGAGTTATGTACGTAGTAATTTAAGGGTTTCTAACTCTGACTTAGCGTAAGACTTAAGCCAATTCCAAACTAAAACTGTAAGCAACCCTTCACTAATTCCCAGGGGAATTTGTGTAATTGCAAAGATACTGGCAAATTTAAGTAAAGAAGCGATAAAGCCACCATTTTCTGCGGGAAAAGCTAAAGCCAATTGAAAAGAAGTTACTAAATAGGTAGCAACATTTCCTAAAGCTGCGGCGAGAAAAACCCCTAATTTTTCCCTTTTAGTATTGGCAAAGTTTATATAAATACAGTATGATACCCAAGGACCAACAATCGCCATGGAGAATAAATTAGCCCCTAGGGTAGTTAAGCCTCCATGAGCTAATAGTATAGCTTGGAACAACAAAACTAAACTCCCCAATACAGTCATTATCCCAGGTGTAAAGAGAATTGCGCCTAATCCAGTGCCAGTAGGATGAGAACAACTTCCGGTTACTGAAGGTAATTTCAAAGCAGAAAGTACAAAACTAAAGGCACCAGCTAAGGCTAGAAGTAGTTTAAGTTCTGGATTGCGATTAGTCAACTTAACGAGCGATCGCACTCCCACTACTAAAAATGGTAAAGATAATAATGTCCAAAATACTGCCCAACCTATAGGTAAAAATCCTTCCATAATGTGCATACCATAGGCAGGTTGTGTGGATTGGAGTATTAAAACTAAAGTTAAAACAATACCTCCACAGCAACTAACTAGGTGATTTTGAATAAGTCTGGTGATTTTTTTTTCAATACTCATTTTCTACACCTCCCGACTCATCGCTTCTAGGAGTGCAGCTTTTAATGATTCACTTTTTAACATCTGTACCTCGCAGATATGATATGTTGAGAGATTTGGCGGGCATCCTGACTAAAAAACCGATTAGTTTTATCACAGTTGCGGGACAGCGTTGGATTTTCACCAAACTTTCCCCGTTACCTTTGATAGCTGTTCCCTATCAAAACCAAGTAACTAATTATATCATTGTATTGATTCTCAATCATTGCTTTTTACTCTAATATATTGAGAGGAAAATATCCATAAGTTCTCATTGCTTCTACATCTTCTCCTTGGTAAGCAATTAAAACCCCTCTATCTTTGCCTTCATAGATATCTAAATAGTATGTCAATTTTTGTGTATTAAACTTGATATAAATTGCCGAATCTGCTTCAAAATCAGTGGGTTGGGGTTGACTAGGATAACCTAGAATAGATAAATAGCTATGTAAAGCCTGCCATCCTTCCTCAAGATTATCAGCACAAATACCTAAATTTTGGTAGTCGGATAGTTCTGCAATCACGATAATGGCTTGTTGGAGTTGTTGTTTAGCGGTGAAATCAAGTTTGATTGTTTCTAACACAGAACTATATTTTTTGAGAATGGCGATCGCGTTTTGAGTAGTCAGTTGAGTCATAGATTTATCCTAGTTAAGAATTTTAGCTCATTTCTTGATAAAAATACTTAATTCTTTTGCATTTACTTACATTTTATCTTTACTCAAGCAACTACATGACTCAAATTTTCAATTATCTATTGTGTCAAGACAAGTCAAGGGAAAAAGCTATCGAAATATATTTCACTGAATCTGATTCTTTTGTCAATCATCACCTCAAAATAAATCATAATTTCATGGTAGTTATACTTTTTCAAACTAAAATATCTTTAGATGGTAGTAATTTATTACTGGAAAACCAAGAAAAAGATTTACTGAGAAACAAGTTTATTGTCATGAGTTCTTTTTTCCAAACAGTTTTTAATCAAAATCAGAATTTAGATACAGATTTAATCAAAATTATTGACCCAGATTCAGGAAAAGTCATGACTAGCAATCAACCAATTAAAACATCTCCATCAATTCATATACCTCGGGTAGTTAGTCGGCTAAATAATCAATGTTATCAATATGAGGGAGGATGTCTTGGTTGGCATCATCAGTGGAAATTAGCGGTGTATCCCTGTTTGATTTTATTATAAGTTATTGAAAGTTAAAAATGAGAAGATTATTACTCATATCTTGCACCAGAACTTATGTACTAAATTAACCTCAGAAAAAGTTCATTTCTCTTTAGTCTAAGATCTTGC
>NZ_JALKVM010000177.1:0-2404 GCF_057440575.1 Johannesbaptistia floridana | reverse complement strand
TAAAGAGGGATACCTTTGATCGTATCGAAGTGTACCCTAACTGGGCATGTAAGGTCTACGCCAATTATTGAGTCTGTGTCAGTGATACAGAGTACCGAGTAATTGGCAAGGAGTAAAAACACTTTACATGGCAAAAGATATACCGCTGACTTTTTTCTGTCTTATTTTGCTGTTTGAGTAAATTTGAGTAGATTTTTAGAAGCGGTGAAGCAATTCTCGATAAGAATGTTGGCGAATCTTTCCTTGGTGAGTGCGCCTTACTAGTTGTAAATGCTGGTTGTCTGTTGCCGATAATTGCCAGAGGCGAACATCCCGAAAAGCCCCCTGTGTATAGAAGAGTTGCCCCAGGTTACCCCATAACTCCCGCCAAATAAAACTAGATCTCCACTCTTCTATCACCAATTCTAGGGTTAACCAACGTTCTGCATCAGGTTTAGTTACAGGTTGCCAGAGATCCTTTTCAGCGATGCGGTAAACGGTGGCTTCTACATCTAAAACAGTGCGATGGATAGAGGGGACTTTTCGCATTAAAGGACGCAAAGCCCGATGAAAAGCGAGATTGTTTTGTAGAGTGGGGGCAGCAGGAATCTTGATGGGTAAGGAAGGAGTCGTCGCCTTGGTGGTATCTGATTCTATCTCTAGGGTATTATGATCTTCGGGGGTAATTACATCTAAACTATGGGGAGATATAGTATCTTGAGGCTGTTTATTTTTACTTTTATTCTGTTTATCGTTATTTTCATCCTTGGATGGAGAAACTGGCGATTTCTTTTCTACCTTATCCCTATCTATCTGCAAAGCTAACCAAACAGTATCAGCTAAATCGAGATCTCCAAACTCAAGACTCTCCCAAAGCCCGCTATTTTGGAGAAAATCATAAAACTTCTCTAACCCAGATAAAGACTTACTCGACTGACTCATCATCAACGCTGCCTAAGTCTCTAAGAATATGCTTGATTAGGTTTTCCTTAGTAGAGATTTTACCCTGTTTAACTAAATACATAGCGTTCAAAAGTTGATCTGTGGCTAAAGTGCCGTTGTCGCGATTTGTCTCAAACTCATTGAACAATTCATCAATATCTTGTTGCAGATTACCATTTTCATCCTTAGGTAAAGTCTCTCCTAAATGGACTTCAACAATCTTAATTAAATCCTCTTTGTTTGGGGGTTTCATATCTAAACGGAGACAACGTCGTAAAAATGGTGCTGGAAAATCTCTTTCGGCATTACTTGTGAGAATTACAAAGGGAAAATTAGTACAACAAATAAGACCATTTTCTACAGAGTAAGTCATATCTTCCTTTGTGACCTCGTTACTATCAGTATAGGCAGTTCTCAGCTTAGCGATGGGCATATCTACTTTAATCCTCTCTAATTCGGGAATTTCAAATCTACCCTCTTCAAAAAGGTTTAACAAGTCATTTGGTAAGTCAATATCACTTTTATCAATTTCATCTATTAATAAGACCCGAGGCTTCTTTGAAGGGAGTAAAGCTGTACCCAAAGGGCCTAGAGTAATATATTTTTCTATATTTTGTAATAAAGCTTGGCGTTTCTCAGCAATTAAGGTACCTTCAGTTTCTTCTTGCCATTTAACTTCTTGAAGACGTCCAATCGCATCATATTTATAGAGACCATCTTGTAGGGTAGTGCGAGTGGTAATTGGCCAACTTAATACTTCTCCAAGATTAAGTTCACTGGCTACCTTGTAAGCTAAAGAAGATTTTCCTGTACCTGCTTTACCCGTCACCAACAAAGGTCTTCTCAAGTATAAAGCAGCATTGACTAGTTCAATTTCTTCCTTTTTAACCTGAAAAGTTTCTCCTTTGCTTTTATTGCGATTGACTCCCATACGTCTCCAACTAGGAGGATCTGGTAATTTCCAATCGGTTTTACCCTTCCCTTCGCCTGTAAAAATGTGCCAACTAGCTTTTTTCTCGTTCATAACTAGGGGGTCTCCAATCCTTAGTTCGGTAAAACTGCTCAAAGCTTGTGCTATTATAGCACCGTTAATCAGCTTACCTAGTAAATTATAGGTTTGTAGTAGGGCTTTAGCCCTATCAAACTTGGAAATCCTACCAATAACATCTAATCTTTTTTGCATTTTTTGGACTAAAGTCCAACTACTGAGATCTTGCATCTTTACCTAATGTTACTCGTGGTGGATGAATTATGAGTCTTGAAGTAATGAGTTTTGAAGTAAAAGAATTGATCCTAACCCCTTAAAAGGAGGCAGGAGGCAGGAGGCAGGAGGTCGGCATAGATGGGGATTTTAAAAATTGATTTTCGCCTGTTGGCCTCTTTAGTACTTTTGTTCTGGTGCAAGATATGAGACTACGAACTTTTTTTTGGACTAAAGTCCAACTACGAACCCTTTTTTTTGGACTAAAGTCCAACTACGAAC
>NZ_JALKVM010000176.1:0-16841 GCF_057440575.1 Johannesbaptistia floridana | reverse complement strand
AAATGAACTTTTTCTGAGGTTAATTTAGTACATAAGTTCTGGTGCAAGATATGAGATGTCTCTATAATTGGTAATGATGGAATTTACACTTCCAAATTCATTTAACCAGTTTCTGTATTTTTTCTAACTATTACCGCTATATTTATAAATTACTAATAAATTGTTAATAAATTTTAGGTAAGTTTAGTCCTATTTTTTAAGAAAAGTATAATACTTAACAATAAATATAGCAACACAGTACTAACTTTTCTCTCATATTTCTTTGATATACTTAGATTTTATCTTACACTGATATTAATTGAGATGGGGGAAATAAATAATGTGTGATAGAGAAGAAATTTTACAGGAAGCGATTGTTCAATTAAAACAAAACTTTTATCTGGACACAAAATTATTTTTTGAGGATTTAGCTAAAACTAAGGGTAGAAAACTAACCCAACTAGATCAAATATATTTGTGTAAACAGTTACTCGGTTGTTCACCTGTTTTAATAACTAAAGAGTTAAACCCTGAATTAACTGAAGGATCAACAGAGTTTAAAAATAGATTGAGAAATCTTCGCACTAGTTTGAGTAGAACTGTTAACAGTTATATAACTGAATTTATTTACAATCAAGTATATGAAGGAGAAATAGATATAGAAGAAGCAGAAAGCCTAGTGAATGAAAAAAGGAAAAATTGGTCGATAATTTGTCAGCATCTAGTAAATAACAAGTATAAATTATCAGGAGTTGAGATTATTACTTTAGAATATCCCAAAGTTAATAGTTCAAAATTAGCAGAAATTATCGAGAAAATGTTAGACAAATTGTCTGAAGAATGGGAAAAAGTAAAAATAGTGAAATGGCTAAAAGAACAAATTGATAAATATTAGGAGAAAAATCATGAATAAAACAAGAACTTATCAAATAGAATCAGATTTAATTAAATCCCAAAAGGCTTTAAAGGAGATAAATCCCGAGAATACACCGATAAAATGGGCGGAAAAACAAGTAGAATTGGGCAATTTCTATTTAAAACGAGTGAGAGGGAATAATGCAGAGAACAAAGAAACGGCGATTGCCTGCTACCAAAAAGCGTTAAGAATATATAACCCTCAAGAGAATATCGAAGTATGGACAAAAACCATGCTAAACCTGGGTAATAGTTACCTCAAAAGAATTAAAAGCAATCAAGGAGAAAACATAGAAACAGCCATTGAATGTTTTCAAACTGCCTTGAATCAATATAAGAATATAGATACAATTTGGGCAGAACTACACTATAGTTTGGGTAATGCCTATCAACAAAGAATTACTGGAGATAAGCAAGGGAATCTTAATGCAGCAGTAGAAGCCTACCAAGAGGCTTTCAGAGTATATTCTCTCTCAAACTATCCCGAAGAATGGGGAATGACTCAACATAATTTAGGTGATACTTACTTACAATTAGATAATATAGAAAAAGCAATTAAAGCTTATCAAACAAGTCTTGAAGTCATTAAACAGGCTAATTTTCCTTATCAATGGGGAAAAATACAGCATCAACTAGGGGATGCTTATAAAGACAATTTAAACATAAAACAAGCAATCAATCACTATCAAAATGCCCAAAATGTCTATACTAAAGCTCATTTTCCCATCACTTGGGCAGAAATTGAAAAAAAACTCGCTACATGTTATCTAGAGATTCAAGAAAAAAGACGAGGTCTTGAGTCTTATCGAAAAGTTCTCGAAATTCAAAATCACGAAGCATATCCAGAAGAAGCATCAACTATAGAAGCACAAATTAAAAACTTACAACAAGAACTAGGTATTGTAGAGATAGATTTAAGCCAATGGAAGGAAAGCGAAGAAGTAAAAAAACAGATTAGGAATTTAGGAAAAAGCTTAAATGACAGCCTAGCAGCAATAAATCAAGGACTTGCTGAAGTATCAACCAAACTAAATTGGGTAATTAATGCTAAATCATATAATTTAGAAACTGCGGCAGCGAAAGGAAAATCAGTCACTGCTACCACACCATCCTATCAATTTACTTTTACCCGAAAACTAGTAATTGCTGAGGATAACTATTGGTTAGAAGTCATTCCTGCTACTCAAGAAGATGATTCCGTTGAATGGCTATTTCGTTTCAGTAATGTAGAAAAAAATAAATTTATTCCCGCTAATTTCACCTTGAGATTACTAAGTGAAGATGGAGAAGAGGTTTATGATGAGGTTATTGCTGAAGCACAAAGTGATAGAATACTAGAAGCTAATGTGAATTTACCATTTTGGCAAGGAGTAATTTGGGAAACTGAACCTAAAAGTGGTGATTATCGCGTTGAAATACTAAAATATTCTCAATAGCAATTTAAAAAATCTTTAAAAAAATCTATAATGTCTCTTTTAATGCTGTTGATTGGTGTCAACCACTACGATAATCAAGAATTAGAAGATCTCAAATATTGCGATCGCGATTCTCAAGAGTTAGCCGACGCTTTAACCGAAGTTAATAGAGATACCCCTTCTGTAACTCCCATCATTCATGCTGATGATTCTGTTACTTGGGAAAATGTCAACCAAAGTTTAAATCAAATCCTTAAGAAAGCTAGACGCAATCCTCGTAAAACGACAATTATTTTCTACTTCTCCGGTCATGGATTACTAGTAGACAATGAAAAACCTGTTTTGTGTTTCACTGACACTAATCCTCAGATTCGTCAGGAAAGATTGCCACAAAACAGTATGAGTATCGAATCTTTACAAAATCGCCTGGCTGAATCCCAAGCAGCTAGGCAAATTGTGATTATCGATGCCTGTCATAGTGGTGGGGTTGACTTTAAAAATATAGCTGACCAAATCTTAAAGAGAAAATCCCAAAATCAATTTTTTGCCCTTCTTTCCTGCGGTAGAAATCAACAGTCTTTTGAAGATGACCAATTTAAACATGGTTTATTTACCTATTTCCTAATTAAGGGAATTCGAGAAGGAAGTGTAAATATATATAATTTATTTTCTAACTACCTAACTCCTGAAGTCTCTAGACGCAGAAAACAATTACACCAAACTGAATATATAATTAATTATTTAGATAATCCTCATCTGGGTATAGATTCAGCTTGCTTTGAGAAGACTATTAATAATAATAATGATGATCAAAAACCTCTGTTAGTACAACCCCTACTTCCAAAACCTGAATCATACTATCTCGGTAAGCCAATCTCTACCAATATTCCTCAAGTAACTTCTAAAAAAGCGATTATTTTTGATGCTTTTGCCTACTATAATCAGCAGTGGTCTGACTTGTGTCAAATTCTCTCCTCAAAAGGGGAATTTGACCTAGAATACTTACCCGATGATACTCTAAGAACAACTCAAGAGTCTCTCTCCCTTACTTGGAAAAATCATCACCAGCAATATACAATGATTTTTCTCTATCTTCGAGGCCATGTTATTCTCAATCAACAGGGTAAATATTTAATAACTTCAGATAACCAAAATATTCTAGACTTAACCTGGGTGTTTGAACAGTTACAGACATCTAATATAGAACAAAAAATAATTGTTTTTGACTGTCCAGAAACAGAAAATTCTATTCTTCAGCAGTTGCTTGATAGTTTAGACAATAATTTACTAGTTAATCAAGACTATGCAATTATCGCTGTAGGTAGAGTTGGCGATCAATTTACATTTATGCAACTCTTGGTTAGTATTCTTAAGCAAAATAATCAAGATTTGACCATAGCTAAATTAATATATGAATTGGTGGTTATAAGAGAATTAATAGGTCCCGATAATTGTCGTGTTAAGAAAAAAACCACTCCTAAAGAAATACTCGTAGCCAATCCCAATCAAAACATTATCCCTAACTATCAAGTTAACATTTGTCCCTATCAAGGTTTAAAGTCCTTTGAAAGGAAAAATGCCTTTTTCTTTTGTGGAAGAGACAAACTTAAAGAAAAAATTAAAGACAAAATTAGACAGGAATCAATTTTAACTATAATTGGTCCTTCTGGAAGTGGCAAATCTTCTCTAGTTAAAGCTGGGGTAATTCCCGATTTAGAAACAGAGGGGTTTTGGATCATCATTTTTCGTCCTGGAGAAAATCCTCTAGCTTCGATGAGTTTAGCTTTAAGTAATCAGCCTTCTCCAAAGCAAAAATCATTATTATTTATAGACCAGTTTGAAGAATTATTTACAATTTGTCCTGAGAAGGAAAGACAAGAGTTTTTAGACTCCCTCATAGATGTTTTAGCAAAAAATCCACAATTACACCTAATTGTGATCTTGAGAATTGATTTCTCAGATATGTACTTTAAAAAAGTTCAATTTAACTCAATTATAGAAACTGAAGTGATTCCACCTAGATTGAGTGAAGAGGAATATCGGGAAATTATTATTAATCCCGCTAAAAAACTTAAACTAACCGTAGAAGAAGATTTAGTAAAATCCTTAGTTAAAGAAGGAGAAGCAACAGAAGTTTCTCTACCCCTACTGCAATTAGCTTTAACAAGATTATGGGAAGAAGAAAAAAAACTAGATTGTAATTCCCCTACACAAATACTCCCGAGAGGAGGAGATCATTTGACTCTAACAACTTATCAACATCGGGTAGGTGGCATCGTTAAACTTTTAGAAAAAATAGCTGATGAAGCATATAATCAACTGAGTATTGATGAAAAAAAAGCAGCGCAAAAAATTTTAATAACTTTGGTGAAATTTAATTTAGAAGCCAAGAGAGAATATCCCTATACACGCGATCGCGTTAATTGGTCTCAACTATTAAACTTATTAGGAGAAGAGTTAGAGGAAAAAACAATTGGAAAGACTCTATACAAATTAATAAATGCTAAATTGATTGTAAGTTCATCATCAGGGTCACAGGAAGTAGAAAATCAAGAAATAAATTACGAAATAATTCACGAAGTTTTAATAAGTAAGTGGCCAAGATTGCGAAAATGGATCGAGGAAAATGCAGAAAAACTGAGAAAAATCGCGAAAATAAATCAAAGATACGAAATCTGGGATGAGGGTGGGAAAAAAGAATCAGATCTATTAACAGGAGAGATTCTAACAGAGGCAGAAAATCTAAAACAAGAAATTTTATCACCAGAAAAAGAATATATAGAAGAATCGAGAAAATGGCGCGATCGCCAAGAGAGAGAAGAAAAAGAAAGACGCGATCGCGAACTGAGTCAAACTAAAGCAAAATTGAAAGCGGAAAGAAATACCAATCGAGCAATTTTAGCAGGGGGATTGATAAGTATCGTCTTCTTGTTGATTGTAAATAATCAACGTATAGAAGCAGAAAAGCGAGAAATCGAAACATCGCTACAATTAAACGTAGAAGAATTAGAAGATATACTATCAAGTAACTCAGTAGATGTTTTAGTTGAGATAATCAAACTGACAGGCAAAAGTCAAAAACAACTAAAAAAAGTTCTACCAGAAATTGAGGATAAATTGTGGCAAGTTACTCACCAAGTTAGAGAAAGAAATGTGTTAGAAAAACATCACGGGGGGATAACTTCTGTAGCCATCAGCAAAGATGGTCAATATATAGTTACTGGCAGTCGAGATCAAACTATAGGTTTGTGGAGTATCCAAGGAGAATTAATTCAAATTTTGGGGAAACATAAACAGGAGGTAACTTCTGTAGCCATCAGCAGTGATGGCAAGTATGTAGTTAGTGGCAGTAAAGATAACACGATATGTCTGTGGAGTATCGAATCTGGAGAATTAATTAAAACTTTAGTAAGTCATACAGATGAGATAACCTCCGTAGCCATCAGCAGTGACGGCAAGTATATAGTCAGTGGCAGTAAAGATAACACCATACGTCTATGGAGTTTTCCATCTGGAGAATTAATTAGGACTTTGAAGTCTGGGGATGATGGTGAGATAACCTCCGTAGCCATCAGCAGTGACGGCAAGTATATAGTCAGTGGCAGTAAAAATAAACAAAGAACAGGAAAAGTTAGCTTATGGGATATTAATGGCAATTTAATCCGAGATTTTTCTGGACATCAACAGTGGATTAATACGGTAGCGATAAGTAACGACGGTAAATACATTCTCAGTGGTAGTCGAGATCAAACTCTAGTTTTATGGAGTATCAAAGGAGAGTTGATCAAAACTCTTAAACAAGACGAGGGAGAAATTTTCTCAGTAGCTTTTAGCAGCGATAGTAAATATATAGTCAGTGGCTGCGAAACTAACTTAGAAGGAAAAGGCTTAATTCATTTATGGGATATTGAGGGGAATTTACTACATGTTTTTACTGGACATCAAAAATGGGTAAATTCAGTGGTCTTTAGTAATGACGGTAAGTATATAGTCAGTGGGAGTCAAGATAGTACAGTACGTGTTTGGGACGTTGAGGATCAACTAACTCAAATTTTAACAGGACATCAACATCCAATTACTTCTCTAGCTACAATCGATGATAATCAGTATTTTATAACTACGAGTGAAGATAAAGTTATTCAGTGGCCAGTTACAGGAGATGGCCATCAAGAAATAATAAATTATCAAAACGATATAGCTTCTCTAATTTTGAGAAAGATAAATAAGATTAAATCAATCATTAGCCATGACAATCGAGGAAATGTAAATGTGTTGAATCAAGATAATAATTTACTATCTAGTTTCTTCAATTATCACTTTGACGAGGTAATTCTGAGTTCAAATGGTTATCTTCTCACTAAAAATGATGATCAAAGCCTCAATTTATGGTATGTGTCCGACAAACAAGCTTATAAATCTCTGCTTCTAGATTCTCTTTTAAACATATCAGAACAAATAACCACAGTAGGGATAAGTCCCAATAGTGAATATCTTCTTGCAGGGAGTCAAAATAACACTGTCTCCTTGTTATCAACAGACGGAGAACAACAATATCAGATTTCTACTAATCATCAAGATGAACTCACCTCAATAGCTTTTAATCCCCATCGTCAACAAATTGCCACAGGTAGTAAAGATAAAACTGTCCGTTTTTGGAATCTTGAGGGTGAATTAACCAAGACTATTACATATCTAGAAGAAATTACCTCCATTGCTTTTAGTTCTGATGGTAGATATACTCTTACTATCGTGGCTGGTGAAACTGTTGATTCAGATAAAACTATTCGCTTTTACTTATTTGATCATGATAGTCAAAAATCTAAATCACTTCCCAAGGGATTTAATCAGCATCATTTTACTCAGGTAGTCATCAGTCCTAACAGTCAGTATTTACTTGCAGGAACTACAGAAGGCAAGTTACTATTATGGAATCTTGCTAAAGATAGCTGGCAAGTTTTGGGTAAACACGATAATGGCCAAAAAATAACAGCGATCGCCTTTAGTCAAGATAGTCAATCTATTGTCAGTGGTAGTGAAGACGAAAATATTTATCTATGGTCTTTAGAAGGAAATAGAGAACCTCAGTTTATTGGTAACCAAGATGATGATGTCAATGCCATAGCCTTTAGTCCTGACGGCAATTATATTGTCAGTCAAAGTTATGGTTTAGATTTAACTGTTCGTTTATGGCGTAAACAGGGAGGAGAAGTTTGTCAATTTACCCATAAAAATCGACCTCGATTTTTAGCAGTGACGGAGGAATATATATTTACTGCCAATAAGCAGATTATTTATCAACTAGATTTTAATTGTCAACCAGTTAATAGATTTATTGCGCATCATGGCTTTAATCAACCAAGAGAGTTTAACTTAGAATCCGAATATTTTCTCAGTTTTGACCAACATAATAATGTTTATTTTTGGAATGATCAAGCAGAAATCGTTCACTCTATCGCTTTATTTTTAGAAAGCGATAAAAGTTTTAGGATTAATTATCTAGCTTTAACTCATGACAATCGGCATATTTTTACTATTCACCAAGGTAGTAATCAAGACACAATATATGTTTGGGATAACCAGGGTGATTTTATCGAAGCTAGTTCCCACAAACACAAAGAAAAGATTAACTCACTAGCTATTAGTCCTGATGGACAATATCTGCTTAGTAGTAGTCAAGATGTGATTTTGTGGAAAATTATAGATAATAGGCATTTAGAAGTAGTTAATATTTTTACCAGACATAGAGATATAGTAAGTTCTGTAAGTTTTAGCCAAGATAGTCAATATGTTCTCAGTGTTAGTCAAAAAAGTATTTATTTGCGGCATATTAATAATAATAACTTATTACGCAGTTTTAATTATAATTATCATCCCCAGATTGAGTTTAATCAGATAGCTTTTGCTGATAATGGCCAAGCAAAATATATATTAGCAACAAGTAAAAACAATACAGCCTGGTTGTTAAAAGTTAGTAAGTGGAGAAATTTATTAACAATATCCTGTCGGCGATTACAGCATCATCCTATTTTGGAACTTCCAGAAAACCAAGAAGTCAAGGATATTTGTAGAGAATTTGCTGATTTATCAGAACTAGAAAAAGTAGAGTTGAATAATTAAGTTAAAATTGATAATGGATAGTTAAAAGGTGTAGAAAAATGAAACAAAAAGCTAATTATTTAGGGGAATGTTGGGTTTCTAGCTTAGCAGGGCTGTTTTATTCTAGGGTGTAAATTAGGCGCAAGGCTTGCGCCCTTGTTCTGTAGCTTGCAGTACTTGTAGTTTGTAGATTGAATTGAGGAATTAGCGATCGCCTTTCGGTAAGTTCTGTAGCTTAATGTGACTTCAGTTTGTAGGTTGAATTGAGGAATTAGCGATCGCCTTTCGGTAAGCCCAAGAAGGGCGCAAGCCTTGCGCCCCTACTAAATTAAACACACTTGATCTTATCAGGATATCCTGAGATAATTTGGTGCGTTACTGGCTTCGCACGCTTCACACCCTACTAATACTAGCTAAGTAGGTTGGGTTAAACGTAGTGCAACCCAACACATAACTTAGGGGAATGTTGGGTTTCGTGACCAAGGGCCCAACCTACTAGCTAACCGCTTTTTCGGGGAACCTGGCGATCGCCCTTTTGAGTAATGAGTTTTGAAGTAAGAAGTAATGAGTAAATACCCTCATCAACTCACACCAAAGCATCTTTACCTTCACAGTTTGACATCAAATAAGATGCTATAATAGTGTCATGCTTAAACAAAGTGAAACCAAAATTGTAGTTGACACTAATGTTTTATTTGAAGGGGTTAACTAAACAGGGAGGTGCATCAGGTTTAATTATTGATTGGTGGAGACAAAATTTAATTAATGTTTATGTATCCAATGCTTTAGGTTATGAATATGTAGATGTTTTAAGTCGCAAACTTTCAACCAAACGTTGGTTAGAAACCAAACCCATTTTAGGTTTTCTACTCAGACAAACCCATTTTACTATTATTCATTATTCTTGGCGACCAACTTCACCTGATGCTGGGGATGATTTGGTTATTGACTGTGCCATGAATAGTAATGCTATAGTTGTTACTTTTAACTCATATCTTTCACCAGAACTTATGTACTAAATTAACTTCAGAAAAAGTCCATTTTTCTTTAGCCTAAGATCCTGTTCGGAATCAATTTTTAAGCGCGATCGCATTAATTCTTTAACTCATTACTCATTACTTATTACTTCAAAACTCATCTAGCGGTGCGTTACGGGCTTCGCCCTAACACACCCTACAACTACAACTACTTTTATAGTGTTGGGTTATCTCCCTGCCCAACCTACAGGTTACTACCTTCTTACTCATTACTCATTACTTATTACTTCAAAACTCATCTAGCGGTGCGTTACGGGCTTCGCCCTAACACACCCTACTGGAACGTTTCATCTAAAACTGTGCATTAGGTAATTGATTTCGCCAACCTCTTCATAAGACTGATGTCCTTAGTTAAGCCTGTCTATTGCCCTATTTTAACTGAAACAGTCCACTACTCATACTTTTTTATAGAGGATATTTAATAACCGGATGCGCGTATAATACTCTCCCTCTCCCCTGCTCCCGGAGCTCCCCTGCTCCGGTGCTCCCGGTGCTCCCCCTCTGGAGTGTCAATGGCCACCAGAACCTTTTAAGGCCTCCGGCTCATTATGAGTAGCGAGGCGGTCAATAAGTGTGGCACTAGCTTCATTCATCCCTCGAAGTTCAACTTCAGCGCCTTGGCGGCGAAATTTAATTACTACCTTGTCAATCGCTAAAACAGCAGATTGATCCCAAATATGAGAATTAGTTAAATCAATTACTACCTTCTCTAAAACTTCATTAAAATCAAAGGATTCTAAAAAATCATCTACTGACACAAAGAATAACTGACCAGCTACACTGTAAATGCGCTCAGTTCCCTCTTCATTAATCACCGTATCTACAAAGATAATGTTAGCAATTTTACGGGAGAAGAAGATTGTACTCAAAGCTATACCAATTACCACCCCAATCGCTAAATTATGAGTTAACACAGTTACTAAAACCGTAGTCACCATCACTGCTGTCTCACTTCTGGGTATGCGTCGAATATTTTGCAGAGATTTCCAGTTAAAAGTACTAATAGAAACCATAATCATCACTGCCACCAGGGAAGCCATGGGTACTTGTTTAATCCAATCACTCAGAACTAAGATAAAGAATAATAAGCATACTCCCGCAGTAAAAGTGGAAAGACGCCCTCTACCTCCTGAGCGAACATTGATAACTGATTGGCCAATCATTGCACAACCTCCCATACCTCCAAAAAATCCCGTGATGATATTCGCTATACCTTGACCTTTGGCTTCTTGATTTTTATTACTACTGGTATCTGTCAATTCATCTACTAAAGATGCCGTTAGTAGAGATTCTAATAAACCCACAATCGCTAAGGTTAAGGCATAGGGAAAGATAATTTGCAGTGTCTCAATATTAATTGGTACCGTGGGTATAGCAAAACTAGGAAAAGTAGTAGGTAATTCTCCCATATCCCCTACCGTTGGTACATCTAATTTCCCCCCTATACTTACTGCTGTTAATATCACAATCGCTACCAAAGGCGATGGCACTAACTGGGTAACTAATGGCAATAAATAGATAATTCCTAAACCTACACCTGTCATGACATATACTAACCAAGGAACATCAGTTAGTTGGGGCAGTTGCGCCATAAAAATTAAGATAGCAAGAGCGTTAACAAATCCAATCATTACTGCCCTCGGTACATATTTCATCTGACGACCTAGTTTACACAGACCAAATAAGATTTGTAATAAACCTGTAAGTATAGTAGTTGCAAATAAATATTCTAAACCAAAATCTTTAACTAAATAAACCATTAGTAAAGCCATTGCCCCTGTGGCAGCAGAAATCAGTCCGGGACGCCCTCCCACAAAGGCTGTGGTTACTGCTATGATAAAAGAGGCATATAGTCCTACTTTGGGGTCTACTCCTGCAATGATGGAAAAGGCGATCGCTTCTGGTATTAAAGCTAAAGCTACTACTGTTCCTGCTAACAAATCTTTCGGCACATTAGAAAACCATTCTCGTTGATATGTTTTTAGGTTCAAAATTTCCCCCCTTTTTAATCCTAACTTTTTACAAAATTTTCACTCAAAGAAGTAGTCCTAGCTATAAACCCAGCACTATTCAAAGCATTAACTAATCCTTGTTCATCTTCTACCCAAAAATCTTCACCGAAACGAATCAATTTAGTTTTCGTGCCCAAACGCACTAGGGCTATTACTGGTACTTTGGGTACGGCTTTCTCTCCTGATTGTTCTTGAATAATACTTCTAAGATTATAATTTTTATTATTATCTAAAGCTATTTCTATAGGTAAATCTAACATCACTAGTTTCACCTCTTCAACTGGTTTAGCATCTTCAACTATTAACTGAGTTTGTTCATCTTTTTTTTCTATTTTTCCCCAAACAATTAGCGGTAAATCTTCTCGCAAAATTAACTCTAATTGAGGATAGGTACTAGGAAAAATTACCCCTTCTGCTTGACCTGTAACATCTTCAAATTGCACAAATGCCATAGGAGCACCTTTTTTAGTCATAATTTTCTTTACTTCAGTAATCATGACTACAACACTTACTTTTTTTCTTGATTTTTGCTCGGATAATTGATTAAGATTAATTGGTGATAATAATTTAGCTGATTGTTGAATAGATTTTAAGGGATGTTCAGAAATATAAAATCCTAAATTCTCTTTTTCTAAACGTAATTTTTCTGGTAAAGAAAAATCTTCCACTGGTTTAGAAGTTGGTTCTTGTTCAAAAGCCACATTGGTTTGAGGTTCACTCATCGCCATAAAATCAAATAAATTAGTTTGACCTGTAGCTTTTTCTTTGGCGCGATTTTGTGCCCAACTAATTACTATTTCTAAATCATTCATTAGTTGGTGGCGATTATTTTTAATTGAGTCAAAAGCCCCACATTTTATTAATGTTTCTAAAGCCCTTCTATTAACACTGCGTAAATCTACATTACTGCAAAAATCTCCTAAAGATTTAAACTTCCCTCCCACTTTTTCTCTGGCGCTAAGTATATTATCAATCGCCCCTTCACCTAAATTTTTAACCGCAGACAATCCAAAGAGAATGTTCTCTCCATCGGGGGTAAAATGTTTTTGAGAACGATTAATATCTGGTGGTAAAACTTCTATCCCCATTTTCTGGCAACTTTCTCGATATTTCTCAATTTTATCCTGGTTATCACTGCTAGATGTTAGTAACGCTGTCATATACTCCACTGGATAGTTAGCCTTTAAATAAGCAGTTTGATAGGTAACGTAAGCATAGGCTGTAGAGTGAGACTTGTTAAAGCAATTAGAGGCCACTATTCCACTGCTTAGGAGAAAATTATGATCTTTCGTTACTCCTAAATCATAAACTCTTTGCTTCCCGAGAGATTTTTTTTGAACTATCTTAACCATATTTAAAACTTAATAATTACTTCAGTCTGTGGATTTCTTTTGGTGGCTACGAATTTAACAAAATACTGACATCTTCTTGTTCGTAACGCTATAATGTAAATTATATAATATATGATTAGGAAATAATTAGACCGTCATCTTTAAAAATTACGAGCATGTTTAATAAGGCAATTAACTATTTAGTTATAAATGACATAATCCTTATCTTCAACTTGTAGAGTCTTTTCAGAAAGTTACCATAGTTCCTTCAACCAAAACAAGAAAAAGTTAGGAGAGGAATTACAAAGATGTCCCGTTTTTCCGTTTGATACCAGAAGATATGAGTTTCCTAAGTGTGATTTTTGTGTCAAAAACCCCAATCTATGATGATTCAAAACTTATGTTTATACAGGTATTTGTTAAACACAAATAGATTTTTGGGTTTTTATCAAATATACTGGGAATATTTACTAGGAAAATTTTTAAAGAAGTGGGAGAGTAAGAATCCCGATTTAGATATAGAGACTTTAATCAAGCAAACATATATTACTCAGTCCCACAAAAAATCATGGCAAAACTTCCTTCAGAGATTGTTTTCAATGATTGAGGAGGAGGGTAAAATAGCAATTTTAGAATTGTTATTGACATTGCCTGAGGCAAATGAGCAGGAATTTACTAGTATATTTCTAGCAGTAGACTGTACTCAATTTTTATCTAAAAACCAGAAGAATCTTCTGGTCTTGATTAAACTGCAAAAATACTTACTAGATTTGAGTAATTATGAATTAAATTACAGTTATGAACCATATTTAGATTCTAAAGCTACTAAAATTGTTCTGGGTATTCATTCTCAAGCAATTTTAGCTTTAGGAAAAATGAGTAATTTTTTCTCAGAGAATCTGAAACTACTAAAAAATAATAGTATATATCAGGAAAAATGGTATATTAGACAAGCATCATTAGAAGCTTTAGAACCTTGTTTAGATTTTTTGGCAACTCAACAAGCCAATGGATACTCAACTACATTTCAATGGTTAGAATCAATCGTTTACCAAGATGAAGACGAAGAAGTAAGAAAAACAGCTATAGAAATAATCTCTAAACATTTTCGCCTTTACCCGGGGATTAAAGAATTATTACAAAAATGTGCCCTAGAAGATAAGAATCTCTATGTACAACAAACCGCTATACAAAGTTTAGCTAGAGGTTGGTATAGTAATAAGGAAATCTTTGAGTGGTTAAAAAAATTACTCTGTTCAGAGGCGGATCCTTATTTAAGGGAAACAATATTAGAAGAAATAAGCAAATTAGGACCAAAAGACCCTAGTAGTCTAGAAATTGTCAAAAATTTAGTAGAAAATGAAGCAGATGCTTATGTAAGAGGGATGGCTTTACAAGCATTAGCTAAACAATGGCCTCAGGAAGTTGATACTTTGATTTTGTTGAGACAAAAAGCTTTTTTAGACTCAGATAGTTATGTACGCAGTATAGCTATCCAAAGTTTAGCTAAAAGAAAAGATAATCAGGCAAAAATAATTACCTGGTTAAAACAATCAGCTTATTTTGATGAAGATGAGTACGTCAAAAGCATCGCTATTCAAGAACTATCTAGGTGTTGGTACGGACAAAAAGATATTTTCCAATTTCTCCAAGAGATTGCTATTAGTGAAGAAAATCAATATGTTCGCAGTATCACCATCAAAGAATTAGCCCAAAAATGGAAAGGTGAAGAGAAAGTTTTACCATTATTGCAGAAAATTGGTGAAACAGCTCAACAGATAGAAATAAAACGCATCGCCATACAAGCCATCGCCCAAACTTGGCCAGAAAGAGCCGAGGTGTATCACTGGTTGAAATATAGAATAGTCAATGAAACAGACCAAAGCGCTAAAATAATCGCCATTCAAGAATTAAGACGATATACCAAGACCAATCCAGAATTACTTGAGTGGTTAGAAACTCTCATGGACAAAGAAGAAGCTATCGAAGTAAAAAGCGTCATATTAGAAGAATTAACTAAATCTTTTTCTGATCAACTAGAAATCATTAAATTTTTGCAAGTAATTGTCCGCAATAATAAGTACTCCTCTCTGAGAAGTACAGCTTTGCAAGAACTTACTAGGATTTGTCGGCAACAATACCCTCATAAAAACGAAGAATTATTCAAGTTTTTAGCGAAAAGAGCGATGCAGGACCCATTTGAGCGTAGTTATCCCTTTGAGTACAATCCTAGACAAACAGCTTTAGAATTGATTATAAAATACTATTCAAACCATCCATCTACCAAATCTTTACTAGAAAATTGTGCTCAAAATGATCCCGATGAAGAACTAAAAAGGTTCGTTAGAATGGAATTAGCAAAAATCAACCCATAATATATGAATTTAGCAGAGATTGCCGCCCAGTTAGAAAATCCTGATTCAGGTAAGCGTATGGTCGCTTTAGCATCCCTGAGAGAAGTACCTGCTTCTGAAGCAGTGCCCCTAATTAAGAAAGTACTTAACGATGAAGTACTACAAATTAGATCCATGGCAGTTTTTGCTTTAGGAGTAAAAGGCACACCAGAATGTCTTCCTATTTTAGTTAAATTATTAGAAACAGATCCAGATTACGGAATTAGAGCTGATGCTGCGGGAGCTTTGGGTTATCTAGAAGATAAGAGGGCTTTTACTCATTTGGTTAGAGCTTTTTATGAAGATACCGAATGGTTAGTAAGGTTTAGTGCAGCTGTAGCTTTAGGTAATTTGAAAGACCCCCAGGCCAAAAATGTTCTTCTAGAAGCTTTAGAAAGTGAAGAGGTAGTGCTACAACAAGCGGCGATCGCTGCCTTAGGAGAAATTCAAGCAGTAGAAGCAACAGAAGCGATGTTGCGCTTTGCTAAATCTGAAGACTGGTTAGTGAGACAGAGATTAGCCGAAGCTTTGGGTAATTTTCAAACTGAACAAAGTATTTCTGCATTGAAATATTTAGCTAAAGATGAACATCCCCAAGTATCTCAAGCTGCCCAAATATCTTTGAAAAATTTCGGTTAAAAGCTTACCCTACCGAGTAGGTTGGGTTGAGGTTACGAAACCCAACAATCTATAGCTGCTGAGAAGGAAAATCAAAAAATAGCTAGAGAAATTAAAAGTTTTTTAGGGGTAAACAGTCTCCATTTCAACCCTATTTTTACCTCTGGAAAGGTAAATTAGAACTAATTGGGCCCAAAGAAATTATTAATGAGATAATTATACCAATCATCAGATTTGCTGTCAGTGTAGGTGGTGTTGGTAGAGGCTGGAGGCGTCCTCTACATATCTTTTCTTATCCTAATGGTAAGCCTGCCGCTAGGGGAACTTATCTTAAGATGACTTATAAAGTCAAAGATAAAAAGACAAAAGAAATGACAAACAAAAACTTAGCTTTGCATCCCAATAAATCTACAATTTGGCAGGATTTATATAATAAATGGTTAAACAAAGTTGAGGAAAAATGGGGACCACGAATTAATAAAGAAGTCAATCAAAGTTTAGAAGCGGAAGTTTTTTCTCCCTATACCTGTTCTATTTATACTCTACCTGGACCAGATGAAGAACCAGTGGATTTTAAGAACCTCAATTGGGATATTACCGATAATGAAGAAACTAGAGGTGATGCCGTAGATTTAATTTACTCAAGTCAAAAACCTCGCAACTATAAAAATAACCCTAGTGTAGGCGGTAGCGCGGGTCATGGCAGCGCTAATTGTTCTTGGGTAAGTATCCACCGCGTCAATTTGAGAAACCAAGAGTATGAAACTGATTGTCAAGAAACCGTCTGTTTGTTTCTAGGAGGTAAAACCCCCAAAGATAATCATATTCGCATTCAATTTCTTAAAGACTTAAATAGAAGTACAGGAAATACCTACCTATTTGGAGTGCGTCCGTCAAGTAATATACCTCAACAATAGCCTAAGGGGCGATCGCACAAGCAGAGTATTAACAAAAGTCACAAAAATAGCCCAAGGGGCGATCTCAGATCTTGCATCTTTACCCAAAGTTACTGGTGGGGGTTGAGTAATGAGTTTTGAAGTTTTGA